>NZ_CBCSIQ010000026.1:0-58285 GCF_965139615.1 Kerstersia similis | reverse complement strand
CGCCCAGCCCCAGGCCCCCGCGTTGCTCGCCTATTTACGGGCATTGCGCGCCATGCAGGCGGTCGTACAACACGGCACGACTTTTGCCGCAGCGCAAGCCTGCCATATCTCTCAACCAGCCATTACCCGAGCCATTCAGCAGCTGGAGCAACATTGCGGACTGGCACTGTTTCTGCGCACGGCGCGTGGCATGGTGCCGACTGACACCGGCCGGCAAATGGCAGCGCGAACCTCGGCGCTGCTCAACTGCCTGCAGACTGGCGCGCGCGACGCCCTGGCCAGCGACTCCGCCAAACGCAGCAACGACAGCACCGCCGAACGCTTCGCGCGCGGGATCACCGCCAGTCAGATCCAAGCCTTGCTGAGCGTTGCCGCCAACGGCAGTGAATCCCGCGCCGCCCAGGCGCTGGGCATTTCCCAACCCGCCGTGCACACCTCGCTGCAGGGTCTGGAACGCCTGCTGTCCATCCGATTGTTTTACAAGCTGCCCACCGGCACCTGGCTGACGCCTCCGGGCGCCGCGCTGCTGCTGCGTGTCAAGCAGGCATTGGCGGAACTCCGTGGACTGGAAAGCGAGCTGTCCGCCTGGCACGGGAAAACCGATGGCAAGATCGTGATCGGCATTCTGCCGCTTTCCGTCCCCATCTTCCTGCCCCAAGCCCTGAAAACGCTGATGCAAGCGCACACAGCCGTGCGTGTCGGCATTATCGACGGCACCTACGAGGATCTGCTGCAACGCCTGCGCAGCGCCGATATCGACCTGATCGCTGGCGCATTGCGCCGCGAACCGCCAGGCCCGGATATCCATCAATGGCCGCTGTTCGATGACGACCTGGTGATCGTTGCAGCCCCCGACCACCCTTGCCTGAGGCAAGACAAGCTACAACTGCAGGACCTGACGCAATGGCGCTGGGTCACCCCCCTGCCCGGCACACCGGCCGATCATCTCTTACGCCATATTTTTGCCGCCCGCGGCCTGACGCCGCCGTCCGGACGGCTCTATGCCAACAGCCCGCTGATGACGCAAGCCCTGATCCAGCAAACCGGCCACCTGGCCATCGCGTCACGCGGCCAGGCCAAGCAGGAGGCCTTGCAGGGCAACCTTTGCATCGTGCCGGTTGCCACACCGGGCACGCAACGCAAAATCGGGCTGACCATACGCGCCGGCACGCGGATTTCGCCCCCGTTGCAAGCGCTGCTGCAAGCCTGCGAGGATGCTGTCGCCGGGCTGGGCCTGATCAACGCAGGCAAGAGCCTCGGTTAACGGCCTGCCCCAGCGCGGCATCGACCAGGCCGCCACCGCTCAGGGCAGGTGATTCAGCCAGCTGGCGCTGCTGAACTTGCCCTGCGCCAGCGTCTCGGCCGCCGCGTACTCTTCCGGCGTAATCTGCCCCTGGGTGCCGCCATTCAGCGCGGCAAACGTCGCCTTCATGCGCGCCACAATCTGCTCACGCGGCAGGCCGGTCTGGCTGCGCAAGGGATCGACGCGCTTGGCGGCGCTGGCCGTTCCCTTATCGCTGAGCTTTTCACGCCCGATACGCAAGACCTGCAGCATTTTGTTGGCATCCATGTCATACGCCATGGTGACATGATGCAGCACCGCGCCATTGGCAAAGCGCTTCTGTGCGGCGCCGCCGATCTTGCCCTGCGGACTGGTGATATCGTTGAGCGGCTTGTAGAACGCCGCGATCCCCAGCTCATTGAGTGCCTTGAGCACCCAATCGTCCAGGAAGGCGTAGGACTCCGCAAAACTCATGCCCCGTACCAGCTCACCCGGCGCATACAACGAGTAGGTAATCGCCGAGCCGGGCTCCACGAACATGGCGCCCCCTCCTGTGATACGGCGCACCACATCGACGCCCAACTCGCGTGCAGCATCAATATCCACTTCGTTTTTCAGGGACTGGAAGCAGCCGATGATGATGGCCAGACGGCTCCACTCCCAGAAGCGCAGGGTCGGCGCACGCTGGCCGGAAGCCACCGCCTGCCCCAATACCTCGTCGAGCGCCAGATGCATGGCGGGCGCCATGGGGGCGGTTTCCACCAGCTGCCATTCATAATCACGCCAGCTGCGCTCTACGCCCAAGGCCCGCCGCACGGCAATGGCAACCGCTTCCGGACTGAAGCCGATCAACGCAGCATCCGGCCGCAACCCACGGCGTATGGCTGCGGCCAGTTCCTCAGCGGACGCCCCAGCCGGCAAGCCGTTCAGCGCCTGGCGAATGTCATCCAGCGCTTCCGGCGGCTCCAGAAAGAAGTCGCCCGCCACACTGACATTGCGCAGCAGTCCGCTGTCCACCTCCAGATCCACCACTACCAATTTACCGCCGTGAACCTTGTACTCACCATGCATGGGAATATGCCCCTCTCTTCAAACCTGTGCAGGCGGCCCGTTGCTCAGCCCCGCCAGCCCTGCCCTATGACACCCTGGCACAATACGGCACCAGGCCCGGATCACTGCCCCCCTTGACGCAACAGGTTCACGACCGCTTGCGCATCTTCGGCGCTGCGCATCGGCACATGTACGGCAGGCTTTTCGTAGGCGCTGGCAACCTGGGGAATGGCAACCACCCGATCATTGATCGTCAATACCAGATAGTTGCCCGCTGCCTGCTGGCTGATCGCTTCCAGCTTTTCCGCGCCGCGCTCATTGAAATCGAAACGCAGGAACACCTGCCCCTGCTGGCTCTTCAAAGGCACGACCTGCTTCATGTCCGCTTGCGTAAAAACCGGCTGGGGCAAAGCATACACGCTGGTTTGCGGATCCAGCTGAATCTGCAGCAAATCATCCGCAGGACGGGACTGCGCCAGGAAAAAGCGTATCGCCGGGGCAGCTTGAACGGCGGATTGCTCCACGGCTTGCGTTGACGCAGCCTGCTGGGTCTGCTGCGCCGCTGCGGCCGGCGAGGTTTCCGGCTGCAACGGCACCGTGCCCTGGCATGCTGCCAGGGTGAAGGCACCCGCCATCGTCAGCCAGGGAAACAAAAGACGCGTAGAAACTTTCATAGCTGTCAGCCCAAAAATCCATTGAAAACGAAAAAGGTTAGAAAGAGACTATATCGCCGTACCTTGCCACGGCTGCTCTGTGACTGCCAGACAGCCTTACATCTTCACACATAAGGCGTGATCTCCGGCGGCGCAAAGCGCCACCGTCTCCCCCAGCCTTCCGGCCATCGGCACGCCTGATCTGCCCGAGCTCCACCCGATACCGGCACAGCTTATGCATGCGTTTGCAACACAGGCAGGCAAACCCGCACCAGCACGCCCTGCCAGAGGCCCTGGAATCCCGCCAGTTCCGCCGGAATCCTCATCATGGCAGCCCAAAGCAGCTGTAGCATTCTGATACCATCGCCCCCCCTGCGCGCCTGCTGCACATTCCAGCAAGGCCTTCTAAAATCGCGCTTGCCTGGCACTCGCTGCGTGGTCCGGCCTTGCCCTTGACTCCTGGCAAACGGCCGACTTGCCAAACGCGCCACGGATGTGCCTGGCCTGAACTACTCCCTACGAGGATCTATGAAACTCTCCACTCCGCTTGCAGCGATCGCCGGTGCGATCGTCGCGGGTTCCGCCGTCTTTTTCTACTTCCAGCAACACCAATCCCAGCAGCCGACTGTTGTGCCGCTAACGGTAGGCAAGCAAATCTCGGGTGAGCTGTCCAGCAAAAGCCTGCTGAACTACAGCGATGGCGTGCGCAGCGCGCTGTTCAAGCTGGAAGCCGACAAAGGCCAACTGTTCCGCATCGTCGTGACCGGCTCGCTGCGTCCGCAAATCAGCGTGTTGCGCGACGGCGTCATGGTGTCGCGCCTGAGCAACCCTTGCGACGACTGCTCCGGCACGAACCGCAATGCAAAAACGGTACTGGGCTTCAAGACCGAGGCTGCCGGTACCTATGACATTGCCATCAGCGGCATGGACGCCAGCGCCTACGGCCCCTTCCAGGTCGAAGTGGAAAAATTGGAACCGTACTCCGGCGAGCCCATCACCGCCGGCAAGAGCATCGCGGACTGGGGTACCGGCAAAGTGCTGGAGTACCGCCTGAATATCGCCGAGGACGGCATCTACCGCATCGACATGCGCGCCTCCCAGCAAGGACTGGATCCCTACCTCGTGCTGCGTGATGGCTCGGGCGTGGATCTGTTCAGCGATGACGACAGCGGCGGCAATTTCGATGCCCGCCTGCAAGTCGCGCTGAAAGCCGGCAACTACGTCATTGTGGCCGACTCCGCCATGGACACGGAAAACTTCCAGGGCGGCTTCACCATCGACGTCGAACGCGTGGCCCTGCCCGCTGGTGAACTGCTGGAACCGAATGCCACGCTGCAACTCAATGCACCGGCAGCCACAGGCGTTTACACCGGCGACGCGCAATCGTATTCCTTCCGCCTGAACCAGCCCGCCCTGGTCACGGTTGACCTGAATGCCGACGGTTTCCAGCCTGATGTGGAACTCACCGCCAACAATGGCAACACGCGCGGCAGCAGCAGCGGCCAGCGCAACCGCATCCGCAGCGTCTTGCAAGCCGGCACCTATCACGTCAATCTCAATGGCGGCGGGCAAAGCGGCCCCTATACGCTGGCTGTCAAAACACAGCCCGTGCCGGAAAACGCCGGCGGCGGCGTCCTGAAGGTAGGCGAACCGCGTCCTGCGCTCCTGATCGGCAACAACGAAGCGGACATCTATACCCTGGAAATCACCCAGCCCGGCAACTACATCATCACCATGCGCGCACCGGATTCGGACAGCTATCTGACCCTGATGCAAGACGGCTCGACGCTGGCCGAGGACGATGACAGCGCCGGTAACATGGATGCCCAGATCATCACTGAACTGGCGCCCGGCACCTACGAGGTACAGGCCCGCACGCTGGGCGATAGCGACCGCGACCGCCGCTACACGCTCTCGGCCCAACGCCGCTGATGCCACCCAGGCTGCGACGGTAGCCTGGCACAGCATGCAATCCATGCCGGCCCTGTACAAACAGGGCCGGCATTTTTTTACAACATCAGCATTTGCTTCCAGACACCATTAGCAAATAAATAATCCGTCGTTCATCCGCTGGCGCGGCATTTCTAGAATTCACGGACTGGCAACAGGAGTACGCCATGCATGGCAGGGCAGGGACAGGCGGCATCCGCACACCCGGCCCCGCTCGCCCGCATACGCCGTCCTGCCTGCCTGCGCAGCCCACACGATGGTGCGCTGCGCATATCGTGAACTCATCCGCCATGACACTGAACACTCTCCCGCAGACTGCCTTTTCCCCTTCCCTGCTGCCTTTGCCGAAAGCCTGGGCCCGTACCGGCCTGCGCCTGTTTGCCGGCTTGCTGCTCGCAAGCTCCCTGGCTGCCTGCGACAATAACAATCAGCCGCCCGCCGCAACGACAGGCGCTGGCAGCGCTGCCAGCGCCCCGGCGTCCGGTTCGACCAATACGGCCAGCAGCACGCCTGCCACCGATAGCTCAAGCCCTGCGGCTACGCCAGTAGCGGGCAACTACACCTTGCGCCTTGGCTATATCGGACCGGGGCAAAGCATAGGCGGTCCCGTGGGTTGGGCGCTGGAGCAAGGCCTGCTGGCCAACGCGCTCAAGCCGCTGGGATTCACACAGATCAGCCAGCATATTTTCCCCAATGGCCCCGATCTGAATGAAGCCCTGTTGAGCGGCAAGCTGGATGTCGGCATCTACGGCGATACCCCCGCGCTCTTCGCCCGCTCCAGCGGCGGCGCGACACGCCTGCTGGGTTTCAACACCATCGCCAGTGATGCCTGGCTGGTGGTGCCGGCCAACGGCGTCAACAGCCCGGCCGAGCTTGCCGGCCAACGCGTCGGGTTGCCGCGCGGCTCGTATCTGCACCGTTATTTCGCCGGCCTGAAAGACCAGGGCATCGTCAAGGATGTCGAAGAGGTGCATCTGTTCCCGCGTGATGCCCAGCCCGCATTAGAACGGGGAGATATCGCGGCCTACACCGCACCGACCGGCCTGGGCCCGCAGCTCAAGGCGCTGGGGCTGAAAGTCATCGACCAGGCCAGCCAGCACGGTCTGGAAGGCAACTCAGTCATTGTTGCCAGTGAAAGCTTCCTGAAGGCACATCCTGGCTTTGCCGCGGCCTTCGATCAGGCACGCGAGCAAGGCGCCCGAGATCTGCACGCCAACCCCGATGCCTATTACACCCATTACCTGACGACGACGGCATTCAGCGAACCGGTGGTGCGCGAATCCTGGCCTGTCAGCTCCTTCAACATCGACGCTTATCCGCAGCAAGGGCTGGATTTGCTGGAAGGCACCAAAGCGTTCCTGCTGTCCAACGGACTGGCTAAGGAAGACTTCTCCATTGCCGATTGGCAATGGCATGAACCTGCCGCGACGGAAGGCACGAAGTGAGCCGGGCAAACCGTTCATCCCATCCGGCCACCACATCGCTGCGCGCGGTGTGGTGGCAGCTCATGCCTTGGCTGATCCCGCTGTTCACTATCGTCGTCTGGCACTACGCCTCGACGCGCGGCCTGGTCTCCGCCCGGCTCTTTCCGCCGCCGCTGGAAGTGCTGCAAACCTTCCTGCGCCTGCTGGCCAGCGGCGAACTCTGGCATCACATCGGCGTCAGCTTTGTGCGTGCTGCCGCCGGCTTCGCCCTCGGCACGGCACTGGGGCTGGCGCTCGGTTTGCTGACCGGCCTGTCCCGCACGGGCGAACGCCTGCTCGATACCACGCTGCAGATGCTGCGCAACATTCCCTCGCTGGCGCTGGTGCCCTTGGCCATTATGTGGTTCGGCATCGACGAAACCACCCGCATTTTCCTGATTACATTCGCCGCCCTGTTTCCGGTCTATCTGAACACCTATCACGGCATCCGCTCGCTGGACAGCGGCCTGATCGAGATGGCTCGCAACTACGGCCTGAGCGGCTGGCGCCTGCTGCGCTATGTCGTATTGCCAGGTGCGGTGCCCTCCATCCTGGTCGGAGTGCGCTACGCCCTGGGCGTCTCCTGGATCGTGCTGATCGTTGCCGAAACCATCTCGGCCAAATCGGGGGTCGGCTACCTGGCCATGACGGCGCGCGAATTCCTGCAGACCGATATCGTCGTGCTATCCATCATCATCTATGCCTTGCTGGGCAAAAGTTCCGATTGGGCGGCTCGCCTGCTGGAGCGGCGCTGGCTGAAATGGCATCCCTCCTACCAAATGGCAGAGGCCCGGCCATGAGCAGCCCATCCACCTTCTTTCCTTCCCTCTGGCGCCGTCTGCTGCCGAATTCCGCCAGCGCCAATTCTTTGGCCAATGCCGGCGCTCTTCCGGCGTCCCAGCCGCTGCCGGCCAGTTCCGGCCGCAAGACTGCCAACCAAAGCCCCCGCCAGACGCGGCAAGCATCGCAAGCCGATACCGGGCTCGCACTATCCCTGCGCGGCCTGGAAAAATCCTTTGGCTCGCAGCCGGTCATCCGGCAATTGGACCTGGATGTCCAGGCCGGCCAGTTCCTGGCCATTGTCGGCCGCTCGGGCTGCGGTAAATCGACGCTGCTGCGCGCCCTGGCCAGCCTGGAAACCTGTGAAGACGGCCAGTTGCATGCCAACGGTACACCCTTGCGCAGCCACGCCAAGGATATCCGCATGATGTTCCAGGACTCGCGCCTGTTGCCCTGGTTGTCGGTGCTCGACAACATCGGTCTGGGGCTGCGTGGCGATTGGCGTCCGCGTGCCCGAGCGGCGCTGCAGGAAGTCGGGCTGGCGGAACATGCGGGCAAATGGCCCGCCCAGCTATCAGGCGGCCAGCGTCAACGGGTCGCGCTGGCGCGTGCCTTGATTCATCGCCCGCGCCTGTTGCTGCTGGACGAGCCGCTGGGCGCCCTGGATGCGCTGACCCGGCTGGAAATGCAGGCATTGGTCGAGAAGATCTGGCAGACCCATGCTTTCACGGTGCTGCTGGTGACCCACGAAGTCGAAGAGGCTGTCGCGCTGGGGGATCGCGTTGTCCTGATGGATGGCGGACAGGTCGCGCTGGATCTGGCAGTCCCCCTGCCCCGCCCGCGCATCCGCAGTACCCCGACTTTTGTCGGGCTGCGCGAAACCGTGCTTGAACGCGTGCTGCAAAAACACTGAGGCGCCCCACCACCGATCTTCGCTGCCCACCTTGCGCCACTCATCTTGCACCACTCCTCGCGCTCCAGGCGCGACGAGTGGTGCAGCCAAGGCGGCGCCGAAAGACCTGGTGCAGGCTGCGATGTCTGCCGCGCTTCTTTTCCGATAGAACTTCTGTTTTCGTTGAATTCCATGGCCTCATACCCCAGCAGTAATCTCATCCAGCCCGGTTCTCACAGCCATGAATACCGTGCCGACATTCTCGTGATCGGCGGCAGCGTGGCCGGCTGCTGGGCCGCCCTGAGCGCCCGGCGTGCAGGCGCCAGCGTCATCCTGGCAGAAAAGGGTGTCGTCGGTGAAGCCGGCGTCGTCGCCAAGGCCAGCGGCAGCGCCTGCTACACCCGTCCCGGCGAAACCGCCTACAACGACAAACTGATCCATTCGCGCCATGCGGCCGCCTGCGGGCTGGATGACCTCGCCTACATTGAGCGCGTCTATGAAGAAAGCTATCGCATCGGCCTGCAACTGAAGGAATTGGGCTTTCAATCCGCCTATGGCCTGCCGACGCTGGACGGCAGCCCGCCCAGCCTGCTGGCTTTCCAGGGCCCCTACGCCTTGCTGTTCCTGCGCGAGCAATTGCTGCTGGCGGGCGTACAGATCCTCGATCACAGCCCGGCCCTGGAGCTTCTGGCCAATGATGACGCTGTCGCGGGCGCTGCGGGCGACAACACACAGACCGGCCAAAGCTGGAGTGTCCGCGCCGGTGCCGTGATTCTGGCGACTGGCGGCAACGCCTTTCTGTCCGGCGCCATGGGCACCGAGGGCACCACAGGTGACGGACACCTGATGGCCGCCGAAGCGGGCGCCAGCTTTTCGGGGCTGGAATTCAGCGGCCACTATGGCATTTCCCCGCAAGGCAGCCCGACCACCAAAGGCTTCTGGTATAGCAGCGCGACGTTCTATGACGGCAATGGCCGTGAACTGCCTGCCAATGGCTGGGAATCCGTCGCCGACGTCGGGCGTGCCATCATGGAAACCGGCGGCGCGTATGCCAGCATGAACCGTGGCAACCCGCATCTCAAGGCCTTCGCCAAAACCGTCAGCAGCATCTATGAGCACTTCCGTGCCATTGGCGTGGATCCCTTCACCGAACGCTTCCCGCTGGAACTGCGTTATGAGGGGCTGATCCGTGCCGCAGGCGGACTGACTACCGATGAGCGCTCGGCCACCAGCGTGCCCGGGCTGTATGCCGCTGGTGATGTCACGGAACGCACCCACTTATGCGGCGCAGCCATGAGTGGCGCGGGCCCGGCCATCGCCTGGTGCCTGGTCTCGGCCAAGTGGGCCGCCCAGGCGGCCGTGGCGGCGGCTCAGCCTGCACCGGCGCCGCAGCTGGCCTTGCGGGGCCTGGGCGGCATCGGCCTGCGCCCCCGGAGCGCGGCCGGTACGGCCCGCAGTGCAAACATCCGCCAAGGCGTCCAGGCGGAAATCCTGCCCATAGAAAAAAACGTGTTTCGTACCCTGGGCGGCATCCAGGATTCCTTGAACAAGCTCGACGCACTCTGGGATCAGGCCAGCACCAGCCTGGCCCCGAACAGTGATCAGAGCCCGCGCCACGCACGCGAAACCGCCGCCATGCTGGCTGGCGCCCGCTGGATCTACCGCAGCGCCAGCGAACGCCGCGAAACACGGGGCATGCACCGATTGCAGGAACTGCCGCAAACCGATCCTGCACAACAGGATCGGATCATCGTGAGCGGACTCGATGATATCCGGCTGCATCGCGTACCGCTTACGCAGTCCGCCGCCTCCCCGCAAACCGCCTGAACCGACACATTCCCTTGGCCCATCAGGGTGCCGTACCGCTGCTATCGCGCTGGCAATGGAAAGATAAAATTGCCGCTATCTCACTGCCAGCGCAGCCTATCGGCTGCCATTGCCGGCCACATGGCGACGCACGCCGGCCAATTGCAATGCGGTTCCCGCAGCGGGCAAAAAAATGGCTTATGCAGGGAAGGCTGCGCCCATTCCATCGCAGCGGAATGCCTGCCTGACTGGATTTTCCTCTGCGCGTGAACGATTTCATTACAGAAAAAAATTCCGGCATTGTTTTGGGTACGGCAGCATCAGGAATGCTGCCTCAACTCGACGCGGCAGGCATGGCGCGCCAGTGCCTGCCCCAAGAACTTTCCGCGTCAGCATGATGGGGGACTTGCCTCAGCCCTGGCGGCCCAGCCAGCACTGGTCCTGCCCTCTTGTCCCCAGGCCCAGCCAGCGCTGGTGCCTTGCCCCCAGCGTGCAAACCGTACTGCCGGTTTTCCAACTGCCCGGTTTGCAATGAATTTTCATTTCATTTCCCAAAAACAATAAATTCATTCCATTCAATCAATTTCAGCAGGATCTTATTTTTTCAATCCGAAAAAGAATTCCCGCCTATTTGTTGCAAATCAAACCTGGTTTCAATCATTCGGGCGAATTTTTATTTTTTCACCATTGCCTTCATGGGCATCCTATATATTACGAGAGGCAGATCGCGGCCAATGCAGGAATTGCTGCGCCGCATGATTGCTGATTCAAAAAATATATTTGACAGTCCATTCTCCGAGGCGATATGACCCACTCCAGCACCCCCGTAAAGATCCTGAACATTCCCATTGGTATCAATGCGACTGGCGTACGTCATGAAACGGACTCCATGGGCGGTATAGATGTCCCCGCCGATCGCTATTGGGGCGCGCAGACCCAGCGCTCGCTGGTGCATTTCTCTATTGGCAACGACCGTATGCCCAAGCGGGTTTATCACGCCTACGGATATGTCAAAAAAGCGGCCGCACTGGTCAATGCCGCCGCAGGCCGGTTGCCCGACTGGAAGGCCCAGGCCATCGTACAAGCCGCTGAAGAAGCCATTACAGGCAAACTGGACGACCACTTCCCTCTCTACGTCTGGCAAACCGGCTCAGGGACGCAGTCCAACATGAACGTCAACGAAGTGCTGTCCAACCGGGCGATACAGCTGCTGGGTGGAGAGTTGGGCAGCAAGGTTCCCGTCCATCCCAACGACGATGTGAACATGGGGCAATCTTCCAACGACAGCTTTCCCACTGCCATGCACATTGCCGCAGTCTCGGCACTGGATGATGTGCTGCTGCCCCAGGCCACTGCGCTGGCCGAGGAAATCGAAAAAAAATCCGAGCAATGGATGGACATCGTCAAAACCGGGCGTACGCATCTGCAGGATGCCACGCCCTTGACCGTCGGCCAGGAATGGTCGGGCTATGCCGTGCAGATCCGCGATGCACTCGCCAATATTGCACGCTCCCAAAGCGGCCTGTACCAACTGGCTGCCGGCGGTACAGCGGTCGGCACCGGCCTGAACGCGCCCCAGGGCTTCAGCGAGGAAATCGCTGCAAAAATTGCGGAAATCACCGGCAAACCCTTTGTCACCGCCCCCAACAAGTTTGCCGCCCAGGGCTCGCTGGACGCCATGGTGGCAACGATGGCTGCGGTACGGGGCCTGGCGGTGGCGCTTATGAAAATTGCCAACGACATGCGTTGGCTGGCCTCTGGTCCGCGATGTGGCCTGGGCGAACTGATCCTGCCCGCCAACGAACCCGGCTCTTCCATCATGCCCGGCAAAGTCAACCCGACGCAATGCGAAGCAATGGTCATGGTCTGCATTCAGGTACTCGGCGAAGACAATGCCGTGGCCTTCGCCGGCAGCCAGGGCAACTTCGAATTGAATGCCATGCGCCCGATCATCATCAACAATACCCTGCACTCCATCCAGATCCTGGGGGATGCCTGTGAGAAATTCCGCCTCTATTCCGTCTCAGGCACGGAACTGAATCGCCCGCGCATAGATGCCATGGTGAATCAATCCCTGATGCTGGTCACGGCCCTGTCCCCGGTGATTGGCTATGACAAGGCCTCGAAGATCGCACACCTGGCCAACGACGAAGGCACCACCCTCAAGGCGGCTGCCCTCAAGTCCGGTTTCATTGATGAAGCGCAGTTCGATGCCATCGTCAATCCGGCCCTGATGGTCGGGCATGGGGTGGCAGGCAGCTAAGCCGTCCGCACAGGCACGGGATCGCGTCGGGCCGCAAGCCCAGCCATCCCGCTGCCTATCAGGCGATGGAAGGCGGTGAAAGTCGATGAACGGACTCGACAAGCATACATCCATGGATGTGGCGCTTGCCGCCGCACAGCGGGCCGCGCAACGGAAATAGAAAAAGGGGCTTACAGTTTTCGCTGTAAGCCCCTTCTGAATTGGCGCGCCCGGCAGGATTCGAACCCACGACCCCTTGGTTCGTAGCCAAGTACTCTATCCAACTGAGCTACGGGCGCATTCTGTCTTGCTGTTCATCCCAAATCCATTGCTTCGATGAAGCGATTCGGAGCAACAAGTGCAGAGAAAGAAATATAGCATGATTTTTCGTTGCTGCACAAGAGGTAAAAAGAAAATCAACGCCGGCATCACAAATTCCGCCAGTGCCCGCGCCGTCAGCCACTGCAAACAACAAAGCCGCCGGCATGGCACACATGCGGGCGGCTTGCGACAGCGAGCCTGGAGCAGGCCAGAGCTGGCCTGCCAGGTTCAGAATACGCTGTTCAGGATAACGAAAATGATGGAGCTGAGAATCGCCGCTGCAGGCAAGGTGATGACCCAGGCCATCGCAATCGGCTTCATCAGGCCCCAGTTGGTCTGACGATTGGCCAGGCCGATACCCAGCACGGCTCCGATCAGAATGTGCGTACTGGAGACGGGCAGGCCCATCAGCGAAGCCATCATGACGACTGCCGCCGCCGCCAGCTCGGCCGAAAAGCCCGAGGCCGGGTGCATTTTGGTCAGGTTGGTTCCTACCGTGGCGATCACTTCCTTGCCGATGAACCACAGGCCCACCACCAAGGCCACGCCAAAAGTCAGCATGGCTTCCGTCGGAATGGCCGCCGCCTCACCAATCACGCCGGTACGCAATACATCCAAAATGGCTGCAAACGGACCAATGGCATTCGAGATATCGTTGGAGCCATGACTGAAGGCAAACGCAGCCGCCGTGAACAGCTGCATCCAGCTGAACATCATGAAGGTGGATTTGCTCAGGGACTTGCGCTTGAGGGTCTTGGCAAAAATGAACGTCGCCATCCAGACAAAGGCGCCGATCATGCCGATCAGCACATACATGTGCAGCGACGACAAGCCCAGATTGGCGTTCTTCAATCCCTTGAACAACAACATGGAAGCAATAACGACGGCGCCCAGCGCGGCAATCAGCGGCACGCCATTTTCCAGGGCGCGGTATGCCCGGATTTCTTCCTTGCGCTGCTCGAACTGATGCAGGCCGCGATAGTAATCCGATTGCAAATGCTCGGGCTCGTACTCCCCGTCCTCCATCAACTGCGCATCCTGCTCCAGCAGGCGGCTATAGGAGGCTTTCTGGAGGTCCGACAAGCGCTCAAACGCTTCTTTGTGCTGCTTTTTATAGTCCCGGCGAGCACGACGGTTTTCCCGGAGCTGGGCATCCGCCGTTTCGTTGTAGTTCAGGACATGGTGCTTGACCTGCTTATAGAGCAGATAGGCCACCACACCGCCCAGCAGCGGCGACACAATCCAGGATGCCACGATGGTGCCGATCTTGTCCCACTGCACCAGATCCAGCGCCGCGCCACCGCCATTGAGCATGATGCCCAGGGTAATGGAACTGCCGACAATCGCGCCCACGATGGAGTGGGTCGTAGAAACTGGATAGCCTTTTTTGGACGCGTACAGCAACCATATCGCCGCGGCGCAAAGCGCCGACATCATGATATAGACCAGCTGCAGGGGCTCCAGATGCATGGCCGACATATCGACAATCCCGCCACGGATAGTCGCCGTGACCTCCCCGCCCGCCAGCACCGCGCCACTGACCTCGAAGACCGCTGCGATCAGCAAGGCCTGCTTAACTGTCAAGGTGCGCGCCCCGACACTGGTGCCAAAGGAATTGGCGACATCATTGCCGCCGATATTGAACGCCATGAAGATCCCGAACAGGATCGCCAGGATCAATAGAACGGGCTGGTTGAAGTTGGTAAAGCCCAGTGCCCAGTAGATGAAATAGCCAGTGATACTGACCAGAAGTACGGCAAAAAACACGCTGATGCGCCAGGAGCCCACCGTATCATCGACGGGCTTGGCATGCAGTGGAGATGCACTCATGAGAAGTATTCTGTTTCCAACTCGCCACCCAAAGCCCCCAGGCAGGCACACCAGCCCGACTGACGGCTAACAGCAGTTCTCATCCTGAACGGTTCATGATGATGTGGTCGATTGAACTGCCATCCAAAAATGACAGGAATTTGACCATGCTTTTCGCAAAATAGGGAGAGGGCACGCACGAGAATCGCAAGCAGGCGACAGAAAAGCGCACAGAAGTTGCTGCGGTGGGTGCTTTTCCGAACGATTTCCGGTATAGCCGCCCCAAGCTGCCCACTCGTCCCGGCTGCTCCCCCCCAGCCTCGCGCGCCAGGTGGTGCAGCAAATGAAAATGGGGAGAAAAAAAGGGGGGAGGAATGAAAAAGGGGCTTACAGTCTTGCTGTAAGCCCCTCTGAATTGGCGCGCCCGGCAGGATTCGAACCCACGACCCCTTGGTTCGTAGCCAAGTACTCTATCCAACTGAGCTACGGGCGCATTCTGTTTTCTCCGCAAGCTGGCACAGACATTGATTGACTATGCAGGCTTTGCCCTGATTGCCAGGGCTGCGTGAAAAATGCAGAAGCAGAAATATAGCATGCCTGAAATTTAATTTGCAAGCCATTTTTCTACATATTTTTGCCTGGCATTTTCTCCAGGCTGGCCGGTACCACCCCGGACATCACAGCCGGGATGCCCTGCCCCGGACATCCATCCGGACATGCAAACCGAGCAGGCAGAAAAAAGCCCTTGATGTCTCAAGGGCTTAGTTCTAACTGGCGGAGACGGAGGGATTCGAACCCTCGATACGGGTATAAGCCGTATGCTCCCTTAGCAGGGGAGTACCTTCAACCACTCGGCCACGTCTCCGTGAAACCGTAATTCTAGCACGATATTTTTTGTTTTGTATCCAGACTAGCCAATATTTTTTCAAACGACGGATCCCCGGCCTTTTCGTGTCTCCGGCTTTTCCGCCTGATGCTTTCTGCCTTCGCGCCCAGGACCACCATGCCGCCGCCTTGCCACACCCAAGCCTGCGGCCCAGGATAGCCGGCGAAAAATGAAGAAACCATGGAATCCTGCCCGCCAGCGCCAGCGATACGCCCAGTTACGCACAGATGCGTGACAATACCCCCATCTGCCCTGGCGGCGCCTGCTTTGGCGGCATAGCAATGAAACTGCAATCCGGCATTACCTTCAAACTGTTCCTGACCCTGTTCGCTACCTGCATCGTCGTGACGCTGGCCCTGGGTGCGGCCATTCGCTACAGCTTCGACGCGGGCTTTCGCAGCTACATCCAGCAGCGCGAAGAACGCAAGCGGGAGGAGCTGACGCAGGCCCTCACCACCGCCTACGCGCATCACGGAGACTGGGACTTCCTGCGCAGCAACAATTCATTATGGCTGCGCCTGCAGCGCGCGTCCTCGCGTAACCAGATGCCGCACCAGGAGCGCGGAGCCATGCCCCCTCCGCCCATGCCGCCACTGGCGCTGATCCTGCTGGATGAGAACCGCCAGCTCGTCGCCGGCGAGCGCGTGCCCTCCAGCGGCACCCCCCTCTACCCCATCCGGCTCCAGGACAGCACGATCGGCTGGCTGGCCGTGGAACCGCCGGACCACACCCCGGATGCCCCGGACAACCGCTTCCAGCGCGAGCAGACCCGCACCGCCTGGACCATCCTCGGCCTGTCGCTGCTGCTGGCCGCAGTGGTCAGCATGCTGCTGGCCCGCAGCTTCCTCGCCCCGGTGCAGCGCATCGCCCGCGCCACCCACCGGCTGGCAGCCGGCGACTATGCGATCCGCATCGAACAGACATCGCGCGACGAACTGGGCCAGCTGGCCCTCGATTTCAACCGCCTGGCCCAGGCCCTGGAAAAGAACGAACACCTGCGGCGCCAGATGATGGCAGACCTATCCCATGAAATCCGCACGCCGCTGGCCATCCTGCGCGGCGAGCTGGAGGCCGTGCAGGACGGCGTGCGCCAGCTGACCCCGGCCACGATTGCCTCCATGCACGCTGAAGTCACCATGCTGAACAAGCTGATCGACGACCTGCATGAATTCTCCCTGGCCGATCTAGGCGCACTGAGCTACCGCATGCATCCGGTCGATCTGGCCGGCCTGGCGGACACGGCACTATCCTTTTTCGGCGAACGCCTGGCGTCGGCCGGGCTGCGCGCCGAACTGCAGGCTCCCCCGGGGTTACCGGCCATCGAAGGCGATACCCAGCGCTTGACCCAGCTGCTGAACAACCTGCTGGAAAACTCCGTGCGCTACACCGACGCCGGCGGCCTGGTTCGTATCCGTCTGGACAGGGTGGAACAAGAGATACACCTGATCGTCGAGGACTCCGCACCGGGTGTCCCGGAAGAAGCGCTGCCCCGTCTTTTCGAGCGCCTGTATCGCGTGGAATCCTCACGCAACCGATCCCGTGGCGGCGCTGGCCTGGGGCTCGCCCTGTGCGAACGCATCGTCCAGGCCCACCATGGACGCCTGAGCGCCTCGGCGTCAGAGCTGGGCGGCTTGCGCATTACCGCCATTTTCCCGATTCCCACACAGAAAACGACACAGCCATGAGCACCATTCTGATCGTCGAGGACGAACCCAAACTGGCCCAGCTGCTGCAAGACTATCTGACGGCCGCCGGCTTCCAGGCGCTCTGGGTCAACAACGGCAATGAGGCGCTGCCCGCCTACCAGCAACACCAACCCGATCTGGTTCTGCTGGATCTGATGCTGCCCGGACGGGACGGCCTGGACATTTGCCGCGAACTGCGGCAACTGGGCCATGTGCCCATCATCATGCTGACAGCAAGAGTGGAAGAAATCGACCGTCTGCTGGGCCTGGAACTGGGCGCAGACGACTACATCTGCAAACCGTTCAGCCCCCGGGAAGTCATCGCCCGCGTCAAAGCGCTGCTACGCCGCACCCTGTCCTATGCGCAAGCCGCGCAACGCCCCCCGGAAGAAAACACCCCGGCCGGCACGGAAGAGCCGGGCGCAGCGCTGCATATCGACAGCGATCGCTACCTGGCCACACTGGATGGACAGCCCCTCTCCTTGACGCCCGTGGAATTCCGCATGCTGCGTACGCTTGCTTCGGCTCCCGGCATCATCTTCTCGCGCGATCAACTGCTCAGCCAGCTCTATAACGATCATCGTGTCGTCGCTGACCGCACGGTCGATAGCCATATCAAGAATTTGCGCCGCAAGCTGCAGGTCATTCGCCCGGAAGACGACATCATCCGGTCGATCTACGGCGTGGGATACCGACTGGAACTGGACTGACGCGACCGGCTGCCGGGATCTCCACAATTTCTGACCAATACACCCATATTTCTCCCCCATTGCCCCTTTAATCTGTTTGCAAGCCGGAAATTTCCACCGGCTGCCATCTGCAAAGGAGCGCAATCATGATCGGATTTTCCACCCCTGTCCTGTCCCGCCAACTGGTGGCCGGCGCCCTGCTGGCTGCCCTGGCTGCCCCCGTCCTGGCACAGCCTGCCAACACCAGCAACGCCCCGGCGGCACCGCAACTGCAGGAGCGCAGCCATCCGCATCCTGGCATGATGCGCCATGGCGACATGGATGGCCCAGGCTTCGCGCATGGGTTTGGGCCTGGCTTTGGCCCCGGTTTCGAACGCCTGGACCTGAGCGAAGCGCAGCGTGACCAGTTGTTCAATATCCGCCACCAGGCAGAACCGGCGCTGCACGAAAGCCGCAAGGCGCTGCGTCAGGCCCACAGCGAGCTGCGTGAACTCAGCCGCACCGACAAACTCGATGCCAATGCCCTCAAACGCGCCACCGACGCACTGGGCAATGCGGTTGCCGAAGAGGCGCGGCTGCGTGTGCAACGAGACAACGCGCTTTATCACGTCCTGACCCCGGAACAACGCGAGCAACTGGCAGAACGCCGTCAGGACAACCGCCGCAACGCCCATCAGCAGGGCGAGCGTCGCCACCAGCTGCAACGCTAAGCACCCGACAGCCATGGCCCGCATCTCCCGCCGTTGGCTGCTGGCAGGCTGCGGCATCGCCGCAGCCGCCACCATTGCCGCAATCAGCTACGCCTGGATATCCCCGTCCCAGGCAAACAGCAGCTTTGTCACCGTGCCCGTCCGCCGGGCTGCCATTGAAGACACCGTTCTGGCCACAGGAACCTTGCAAGCCTACAAGCAGGTGGACGTCGGTGCCCAGGTTTCCGGGCAGCTCGTCAGCCTGAAAGTGGCCCTGGGCGATCGAGTCGAGAAAGGCCAGCTACTGGCAGAAATAGATTCGCTGCCCCAGGAAAACGTCCTGCGCAACGCCAGGGCCGGCCTGGCCAGTGCCCGGGCGGAACTGGCCTCGCGCCAGGCGCAGTTGAAGCAGGCCGAACTGGCGCACACGCGCCAGAAAACCATGCTGGCGGCCGACGCCAGCTCACGCGAGTCCTATGAAGCGGCAGTCGCGTCCCTGGCGGCCGCACGTGCTGGCGTGGAGTCGGTGAAAGCACAGGTCGAGCAGGCCTCCGTATCCGTCGATACCGCCACGCTGAACCTGGGCTATACCCGCATTGCCTCACCCATAGACGGCGTAGTCGTCGGCCTATCCGCCGAAGAAGGCCAGACCCTGAATGCCAATCAGCAAACCCCCACCATCCTCACCGTCGCGCAACTCGATACGCTGACGGTCAAGGCGCAGATTTCCGAGGCGGATGTCGTACGCGTGGCGCCCGGCGACCCGGTGTACTTCACCATCCTGGGCCAGCCCGGCCAGCGCCGCAGCGCCGTGCTGCGCGCCATTGAACCCGCACCAGAAAGCAGCAGCACCAGCAGCACGTCGAGCAGTAGTTCATCGAGCAGCAGCTCGTCGAGCTCCGCGGTGTATTACAACGGCCTGTTCGATGTCCAGAACCCCGACGGCCTGCTGCGCATCGACATGACGGCGCAAGTCTATATCGTGCTGGCGCAGGCCGAAGATGCACTGGTCATTCCCTCTTCGGCGCTGGGTGCCGCCCAGGCCGATGGCAGCTATCTGGTACGTGTGCTGGACGCCCAGGGCCGCCCGCAGGAACGCCGCATCACCATCGGCATGGATAACCAGGTTCAGGCCCAGGTGCTCTCCGGCCTGAATGCCGGCGATGCCATCATCCTCGGCGACGCCAGCCAGGTCTCCAGCGGCGGCGGCATGCGCCGCGCCCCCGGCATGAGGCTGTAATGAATACGTCCGCACAGCCCTTGCTGGCGATGCGCGGCATCCGCCGCGAATTCGGCAGCGGAGAACAGCGCGTTGCCGTGCTGCAGGACATCGACCTGCAGATCCACGCCGGCGAAATGGTCGCGATCGTCGGCGCCTCCGGTTCGGGCAAATCCACGCTGATGAACTTGCTTGGCTGCCTGGATCGTGCCAGCGCAGGCGAGTACCGCATTGCCGGCACGGATGTCACCAGCCTGGATGCCGACGGCCTGGCCGCCCTGCGGCGCGAGCGTTTCGGCTTCATTTTCCAGCGCTACCATCTGCTGCCTGACCTGAATGCGCGAGACAACGTCGAGACGCCAGCCATTTATGCCGGCCTGTCCAGCCAGGAGCGTGATCAACGCGCCCTGGCGCTGCTTGGGCGGCTGGGGCTGGCCGACCGCGCCTTGCATCTGCCCGGCGAGCTCTCCGGCGGACAACAGCAGCGCGTCAGCATTGCCCGGGCCCTGATGAACGGCGGCCAGATTGTCCTGGCCGATGAACCGACCGGGGCGCTAGACAGCCGCAGCGGCAAGGATGTGCTGGATATCCTGCAGGAACTGCATGGCCGTGGCCATACTGTCATCATCGTCACCCACGATATGAACGTGGCGCGCCACGCGCAGCGCATCATAGAAATCCATGATGGCCGCATCATCGCCGACCGCCGCAATCCCGAGGCGCCGGCACCGGCGCAAACGACGCCGGAGGAACCGGCCGTCGAGGCCAAGGGGCGCACACGCAACAGCGACCGCTACCTCGAAGCCGCGCGCATGGCCTGGCGGGCCATGCGCGCCCATAAGCTGCGCACCTTCCTGACCATGCTGGGCATCATCATCGGTATTGCATCCGTGGTGTCGGTCGTCGCGCTGGGAGAAGGCTCGCGCCAGCGGGTGCTGGCAGATATCAGCGCCATCGGTACCAATACGCTGGAAATTTTCTCCGGCCGCGGATTTGGCGACGAACGCTCCGGCCGCATCCGCACCCTGGTGCCTGGTGACGTCGATGCCCTCGCCCAGCAGCCCTATGTGGATAGCATCACCCCGCTCGTCAGCAGCACCGCCAGCCTGCGCTTTGGCAATACCTCGGCCAATGGCCAGATCAACGGCGTCAGCGAGCAGTACTTCCGCGTGAAAGGCCTGAACATTGCCGCCGGACGGGCCTTCAATGCCGCAGCAGTGAAAAGCCTGGCGCAAGAAGCGGTTATTGATCAGAACACACGCGATACGCTGTTCGGCCCCAACACAGACCCGCTAGGCCAGGTGATACTGCTGGGCAATATTCCTGTGCGGGTCATCGGCGTCACGGCCAAAAACGACTCTCCGTTCGGCAACAGCGAACAGCTCAATGTCTGGGTTCCCTATACCACCGCCATGAGCCGTATCCTGGGGCAATCCTACCTGCGCAATATCACGATCCGGGTCGCGGACAACATCTCGACCACGGCCGCCCAGCAAGGCGTGGAAACCCTGTTGACGCGCCGCCACAAGGCGCAGGACTTCTTTATCGTCAACACGGACAGCATCCGTAACACCATCGAAAGCACCAGCGCCACCATGCGGTTGCTAATTTCGGCCATCGCCCTGATTTCGCTGGTCGTGGGGGGGATCGGGGTCATGAACATCATGCTGGTCTCCGTGACCGAGCGCACCGGGGAAATCGGCGTGCGCATGGCCATCGGCGCACGCCGCAGCGACATCATGCAGCAGTTCCTGATCGAAGCCGTGCTGGTCTGCCTGTTCGGCGGCGTCCTGGGCATCCTCGGTGCGCTGGGCATAGGCGCCTTGTTCTCGCTCTTCAGCACGGAGTTCTCCATGGTGTTTTCAAGCATGTCCATGGTGGCTGCCGTAGCCTGCTCCAGCCTGGTAGGCATTGTGTTCGGCTACCTGCCGGCACGCAGCGCCGCCAATCTGGATCCTATCGTTGCCCTTTCAAAAGGATGAACATGCCTGCCCCGCTTTCCTGGCGTGCCAGCGGCACCGTACTGACGCTGGCCCTGCTGCTGGCCGGTTGTGCCGTGCACACGCCTTACACGCCCCCCAAAGTGGAGATTCCCGCCCAATGGCAAGAGGAAAATGCCGCGCCTATCACGCTCGACGCCGCACAGGACATCGACGGCTGGTGGCAGCAATTCCACGACCCGCTGCTGGAACGCTGGGTTGCCGATGTCCTGGCGCGCAACAGCGACCTGGCCAGCGCCGGGCTGAAAACCCAGCGCGCCCGCCTGCAGGCGGGCCTGAGCGCCGATGCCATGCGCCCCAGCCTCTCGGCCGATGCCAGCAGCAACCTGAGCCGGGATCTCGACCATGGGCAGGAAAACCGCCAAAGCAGCGCACGGCTGGGGCTTTCCTACGAATGGGATATCTGGGGCCGCCTGTCTGCCAGGGACGCGGCCGCACAGTGGGAAGCCCAGGCCACGGAAGCCGACCGTGATGCCGTGCGTCAGGGCCTGGTTGTCACGACAGCCTCGCTGTACTGGCAGGCGGGCTACCTGAATCAACGCATCGCCGCCAGCAGCGCCAACATCGCCAATGCCCGCAAAACCCGGCAAATCATCGACGTACAGCATCGCGCCGGCGCAGCCAGCGCCCTGGATCTGGCGGAAATCACCCGTAGTCTGGCCAGCCTGGAAAGCACCCACGCCCAACTGCTGCAAAGCCGTGATGAAAACCTGCGCGCCCTGGCCCTGTTGCGCGACGCGCCCCCCAGCACCGAGCTGCCGGTACCGACGCAACTGCCAGACATTCAACTGCCTGCGCTGGCCGCCGGCCTGCCCGCCAGCCTGGTGGCCCGTCGCCCTGATGTCCAGGCCGCAGAACGGCGCCTGAAAAAAAGCTATGCCAGCGCCGATGCCACACGTGCCGATTACTATCCGCGCCTGTCACTGACAGGCGCGCTGGGCACCAGCAGCAGCGCCTTGCTCAATTTGCTATCGAATCCTGTCGCCACGCTGGGCGCCGGTCTCAGCCTGCCTTTTCTGCAAGCGACAGAGATGCGCCTGAACCGCGAGATTGCCGATACGGATACCGAACTGGCCATCATCAGCTTCCGCCAGACCTTGTACCAGGCCTTTGCGGAAGTGGAGAACGCGCTGTCGGCCCAAACCCGCTACACCGAGGAAACCGGCCAGCGCCAACTCGCGCTGGACGCGGCACGGCAAACCGAAAATCTGCAGGAAGTCCGTTATCAGGCTGGCGCCGTGGATCTGAAAACGCTGCTGGATGCGCAGGATGCCCGGCGCAACAGCGAAACGGCCCTGTGGGATGCGCAACTCAACCAGCGCATCAACCAGCTGAAGCTCTGGCAGGCGCTGGGCGGGCCGCCTGAAGCGGCCTGAGGCGGTCAATGCTTGCCCGCGCCTGCGGCTGCAGCAGCTGCGGAACTCGCAACACTTGCAGCGCCGCTGTCCGTCGCGCTGACACCGCTGCCCGCAGCACCTGCGCCCACCGCATCCATCAGTTCATTATCCAGCGCCCCTTGCACCAGGTCTTCCGTCACGCGCAGCTCCACACCGGTCGGCGACATCTGCGACGCGGCGGCAAACGGTGCGGCCGGCAGAGGGGCCGGACGCTCCTTGCGACGCCAGATATAGAGCGCCAGCATGGCAAGGTTCAACAAGGTGAACGCCCAGAAAAGGCCGCTGGCCCCCATCCATGTCATCATCGGCGCAATCGCCAGCGGGCTCAGCACGGAACCCAGGGAATTGATCAGCAAAAGCCCCTGAATCATACGTACCAACGCATCGGCGGTGGCCCTGTCGGCCGCATGGCTGACCGACACCGGATAGATGGCAAATACACCGCCGCCCAGCAGGAACAGCAAGACCGAAAGCAGCGGCAAGGATGCCGGCAACAGCAGGATGGCCAATGACAGGATCGTACAAAATACGCTGAGCGAAATCAGTACAAGCTGCCGGCTTTGCCGATCTGACCAGCGCCCGACGGGGTATTGCAATACCATTGCGCCGAAAATCGTAATGGCCATCATCCGGCCGATATCCCCCACGCTCAGGCCGATGCGCTGCAAATAGAGCGGCAGCAGCGTATAGACCGCCGCAATCGCCACCCCCGACCCGAAACAGCCGATCACGCCGGTAGGCGACATGCGCAGCAGACGATGCGGCGGCAGGGGTTCGACGCGCTCCACGATAGGCGATACCCGCGGCAGAATCACCATGGGCATGACCGATAGCGAGGCCAGCATGCCGGCCACCATGAATGGGGCGGCGGCACCGGAGGCATCCACCATGCCCAGCATGGCCTGGCCCACCATCCCGGCGCCATACAAGGAAATCATATAGACCGCCAGCAGCCGTCCGCGCAGCTTCGGGTCTGCCGCCATCAGCAGCCAGCTCTCTACCACCAGGAACACGCCCACCGTGGCCCAGCCATTGATCATGCGCAGCAAAGCCCAGCCCCAGGCATCCAGGAACAAGCCCTGCAACAGCACCGTCACGGCAATCAGGGAAGCAAAACTGCTATAGGCCCGGATATGCCCGATGCGCACGATCAGGCGATCGTTGAACATGGCCCCCAGGGTGAGGCCGATAAAGTAGGCGGAGGAAACGATCCCGACGATGATGGCGGATTCACCCGCCGCATCCAGCCTGATCGACGTCAGGGAGGAAATGAAGCCGTTACCGATACAGATGATAAACAGGCCAAGTAAAGGTGCCAGCGCGTTGGCCAGCAATTGCCGCAACATACAAACCTCGGAAGCCGGCCACAGGCCGGAGGATGACCACACGCGCGCATGGGAGGCACGGCCCGTATCGCCAGCCACCACGCCCTGGGTTATGCCCCGGACCACTCCACTACTGCGCCCGCATAGGAAGCGGACGGAATTCTACTCCCAAGGCCGTTGCCCGTCCGTGCCATGAACACGGATTGTCGGCAATCCAACACAGCCAACGCAGCAGGCCATGGACAAAAAAAACGGCCCTCGATATTCATCGAGGACCGTTTTCTCAGCCACGCGGGTCGCCCGGCGGGTGCGCTAGCGCACCGGCCTGCTCCCGGCCCGGCACTCAGGCCAGCTTGGGCTCGCCATCCAGGCCAAAGGCCTTGTGCAGCGAACGCACTGCCAACTCCATGTACTTGTCTTCGATCACGACCGAAGTCTTGATTTCGCTGGTGCTGATCATGCGGATATTGATGCCTTCCTTGGCCAGCGTTTCGAACATCAGCGCAGCCACGCCAACATGCGAGCGCATGCCGATGCCCACGATGGAAACCTTGCAGACCTTTTCGTCGGTCAGCACTTCACGGGCCTTGATGGCGGGCACGACTTGCGTGTCGAGCACCTGGCGGGCACGCAGCAGTTCGTTGCGGTTGACCGTGAAGGAGAACAGCGTGGTGCCTTCGACCGACTGGTTCTGGATGATCATGTCCACGTCGATACCGGCAGCAGCAACCGGGCCCAGGATGGCCGAGGCCACGCCGGGGGTGTCGGGCACGCCGACCAGGGTGATCTTGGCCTCATCGCGGCTGAACGCGATGCCGGAGACAACGGCGGATTCCATTTTTTCGTCTTCCTCGAATGTAATGAGCGTGCCCGAGCGCATTTCTTCGTCGAGCGGAATAAGGGGGTCGGTGAGCGAGGACAACACTCGCACCGGGACACGGTACTTGCCGGCAAACTCCACCGAGCGAATCTGCAGCACCTTGGAGCCCAGCGACGCCATTTCCAGCATTTCCTCGAAGGAAACGACGTTCAGGCGGCGGGCTTCCGGAACGATACGCGGATCGGTGGTGTAAACGCCATCGACATCGGTATAGATCAGGCACTCGTCGGCGCCCAGCGCGGCAGCAACCGCCACCGCCGAGGTGTCGGAACCGCCACGGCCCAGCGTGGTGATGTAGCCGTTGTCATCCACACCCTGAAAGCCGGTGATGACAACCACGCGGCCGGCGTCCAGATCGGCCTGTACGCGCGTGCCGTCGATTTCCTGGATGCGTGCCTTGGTATAGGCGGAATCGGTACGCACTGGCACCTGCCAGCCGGCATAGCTGCGCGCAGCCACGCCTTCGGCCTGCAGCGCCAGCGCCAGCAGGCCGCTGCTGGCCTGTTCACCCGTAGCGGCAATCATGTCCAGTTCGCGGCCATCGGGCATGGCAGAAATTTCACGCGCCAAACCGAGCAGGCGGTTGGTCTCGCCCGACATGGCAGACGGCACCACCACGACCTTATGGCCAGCCGCGTGCCATTTGGCCACGCGCCGCGCAACATTCTTGATCCTTTCGACAGACCCCATGGAGGTTCCGCCGTACTTGTGAACTATCAGAGCCATCTTCCACCCGGTTTTAAGCACGCGCCCGTTGAACGGGAAATAAAAGGGGAATAATTTTAACGCTAAGTGTTTACCGCATATAGCGCAAACGTTCTATCTTATCAACGATAGATAGCCAAGTGAGCAATTTCCTTACAGAACTTGCGTCACTGTGGTCCTTCCTGAGAAAAAGCAGCCGATTCCCAAGCCTGGGCCGTCCTGCGGTCTGGTGCTGGTGCGGCTGCCTGCCCTAGCGCTGCGCCTGCGCCCGAACCACCACGGCGGCCCAGCATCAGGCTGCACAAAGCTCGCTGCCTATGCCTGCCGGGGCAAGCTGCTCAGGCATGGCGGGTCAGCCCTACCCGTCCTTTCACGCAGCTGACCTGCCAGGCGCCGTGCCTGACCGCCATACGGCGATCGTGCCCCAGGGCATGCAACTGGCGCAACTGCCGCAGCATGTCATTCAACCGGGCTTCGGTCGGCATCAACGCCCCTTGGGTTTGCAGCCAATACCGAAATACATGCGCCTGGCGAGCAGCGGAAAGCTCACGCCAGCGGGCCAGCGAAAAACTGCCGTCGGGCGCAGGATCCAACGCCTGCAAATCCGCGCTGGCCAGCTCCGCCATCATCTCGGCCTGTTGCGCCGCCAGGCGCGCATGGCGCGCCAGGATGCTGCGCCAGCCACGCCAGCGCTCATCCAGCACAGGGGCCAATTGCACGCGCAGCGCCGCACGGGTATAGCGCGGGTCGAGATTGGTCGGGTCATCTGCCAATGGCACGCCATACTGCCCGGCATAGGCTTGGGCAACCGGCACGATGCGGCTGCGCGGCACATCCAGCCACGGCCGCCAATAGGCAACGCCGTCACGCTCGCTTTGCCGCGCCATGGCGGCCAGGCCTTCCGGGCCGGTGCCGCGCAACAAGCGCAGCAAGACGGTTTCCGCCTGATCGTCCTGGTGATGCGCCAGCAGGATGATGCCTACGCCATGGGACTGGGCCAGCTCCGCCAATGCGGCGTAGCGCGCCTCACGGGCGGCCGCTTCCATGCCTAGCGCAGCAGCGCCGGTGACGTCCACCCGGGCGACATGCACCGGGCACCCCAGCTGTTCCCCCAGCGCACGCGCCTGCGCAGCCCAGGCGTCGGCCTGCGCCAGCAAACCATGATGCACATGGAAACCCTGCAGTTCCAGCCCCAGGCTATGCGCCAGGGGCGCCGCGCAGCAAGCCAGCGCAAATGAATCCGGCCCGCCGCTCAGGCCCACGGCGATGCGTGTTCCTGCGGGCAGGCCGGCCAACATCTCCCGCAAGGGCTCGGTCAGCGCACTGGCGGCGCCGGCGCTCGAGCCGCGAGCCGCCGCTTGCATGCTGTCCTCAGCCCTTGACTTCCTGCACTTCGCCGTAGGCGCGAATGCGCTCCAGTCGATGCGCAACGAGTTGCTCGGGTGTCATGCCGCTCAGTTGGCGCAAGGCATCGGCCAACGCACGGCGCAGCAGGCGCGCCATGACGCCGGGGTCGCGATGCGCACCGCCTATGGGTTCATTGACCACGCGGTCGATCAGCCCCAGCTCCTTCAGGCGCGGCGCGGTAATCGCCAGCGCAGCGGCAGCTTCCGAGGCTTTGTCCGCGCTGCGCCAAAGAATGGAAGCGCAGCCTTCGGGCGAAATGACCGAATAAGTGGAGTATTGCAGCATCATCACGGTATTGCCAACGGCAATCGCCAATGCGCCGCCCGAGCCGCCTTCGCCGATGATCGTCGCAATGATGGGCACCCGCAGCTCAGCCATCGCATATAGATTGTGGCCGATGGCTTCGGATTGGCCGCGCTCTTCCGCTCCCACGCCAGGATAGGCGCCCGGCGTATCGACAAAGGTGAAAACCGGCAGGCGGAATTTTTCTGCCAGGCGCATCAGGCGCAGCGCCTTGCGATAACCTTCCGGACGCGGCATGCCGAAATTCCGGCGGGCGCGTTCCTTGGTATCACGGCCCTTCTGATGGCCGATGACCATGCAGGGCTTGCCTTCGAAACGCGCCAGGCCGCCGATGATGGATTGGTCGTCGGCGTACATGCGATCACCATGCAGCTCATGGAAATCGGTGAATATCTCGCGCACATAATCCAGCGTGTAGGGCCGCTGCGGGTGGCGCGCCACCAGGGCCGTCTGCCACGGGGTCAGCTTGGCATAAATGCTTTTGGCCAGCGTCTGGCTTTTCTGCTGCAGTTTGGAGATTTCATCCGAAATATCGACTGCCGAATCAGTCTGGACAAAGCGCAGCTGTTCAATTTTGCTTTCCAGCTCTGCCAGAGGCTGTTCGAATTCGAGAAATGTATTGCGCATTGCGTATGAGATTCCGTATGCGTGAAGACGAGCCCGAGCCGTCAGCAGGAAGGCACTGCGACGGCATTCAGGCTGCGCCAGAGATACCAGGTGGCGACAGTACGCCAGGGCTGCCATGCCTGCGACACCTCGCGCGCCTCGAAGCGCGACACGGGCTCGCCACTGAAATAATGCTGCGAAATGGCTTTCAGCAGGCCGGCATCATCCAACGGCAGGACATCCGGCCGTTGTAGATTAAAGATCAGAAACATTTCCGCTGTCCAGCGGCCGATACCCCGAATGGTGGTCAATTCGGCAATGACGGCCTCGTCGTCCATACCGTCCCACAGTTCCGGACGCAAGCGACGCTCTTGAAAACCTGCTGCCAGATCAAGGACATACTCTGCTTTCCGCTTGGGCAGGCCCAGGCCGCGCAAGCCGTCCTCTCCCAGCGCCAGATAGACTGCGGGCTCATGCACCGACTGGCTCGCCAGGCTCAATTTTTCCCAGAGCGCGTTGGCGGCCTTGACGGAAATCTGCTGGCCGACCACCGAACGCACCAGGGTCGCGAAAGGCGTACCGCGTGAGACCAGCCAGCTGCCATCATGCTGGGGAATGATTTTTTTCAGGATGCGGTCACGTCGCAGCAGGTGCGCGACTGCCGCATCCCAATAAGCGGGTTTGACCGAGCCGTCCAGGCCGGGCTGGCTTGCCTGGCTCATGCACGCCTCCAGACCGTCACGCCGCCCGGTTTGTCGTCCAATTCCACGCCTGCTGCGCGCAATTCGGCCCGCAAGGCATCGGCCCGGGCAAAATCACGGGCTCGCTTGGCTTCGCCGCGTTGCGCCACCAGGGCATCGACGGCGGCATCGTCCAGGGCAGCGCCGGCCGTGGCCGTGGCGTGATCCCCAGCGCCTTCCGCCACCGGTTTCTGCCGATAGCGCGTCGGCCACTTGAAATAGGCTTCCGGATCCTGCTGCAGCAGGCCCAGCAACTCGCCCAGCGCGCGCAGTTGGCCAGCCACGCGAGCCGAGCCACCGCGGTTGGCTTCGCCGGCCAGCTCGAACAGCACCGCCAGTGCACCCGGCGCATTGAAATCATCATCCATGGCGGCCTTGAAGGCCTGCGCGCTGGGATGGTTCCAATCCACGCCGGCGTCATCGGGACGCACCGCCTGCAAACTGCGATACAGCCGATCCAGCGCATTCTGCGCATCGTTCAGATTGTCGGGCGCGTAGTTCAAGGCACTGCGGTAATGATTGCGCACGATGAAGAAACGCAGCATTTCCGCTTCGCGGCGGTTGAACCACTCGTCCCCTTCCCCTTCCCGATGCTCCTCGTGCGCCGCATCGCGGGCAATGGTCTGCCGGATCGTGCGGAAATTACCCAGCGACTTGGACATCTTGTCTGCATCCACCATCAAGGGGCCGCAATGCATCCAGATATTCGCCAAAGTCTGATCGTAGGCGCCTTCCGTCTGGGCGATTTCGTTTTCATGGTGCGGGAACTTCAAGTCCGGCCCGCCACCATGAATATCCAGCGGCAAGCCCAGCAAGGCCTTGCTCATGGCCGAGCACTCAATATGCCAGCCCGGCCGGCCAAAACCGTACGGAGAATCCCAGCGCGTATCCGCCGGCTCATCCGGCTTGGCTGCCTTCCAGAGCACAAAATCCAGGGGATCCCGTTTGCTGGTATCGACCGCCACCCGCTCACCGGCGCGCAAATCGTCCAGACTGCGCCCGGACAGCTTGCCATAGCCCGGGAAGGCCCGGACCGAATAATTCACATCGCCATCCTCGGCGCGGTAGGCCAGGCCTTTTTCTTCCAGCTTGGCAATGATGCCCAGCATATCGCCCACATGCTCGGTCGCACGCGGCTCGGCATCCGGCGGCTGCACGCCCAGCGCCCGTTCGTCGGCATGCATGGCATCAATGAAAAAGGACGTCACTTCACCGATGCGCTTGCCGCTCTGGACCGCACGACGGATGATTTTGTCGTCGATATCCGTAATGTTGCGCACATAGCGCACATCCAGCCCGCTGGCCCGCAGCCAGCGCTGCACGACGTCGAAGCTGACCAGCATCCGCGCATGGCCCAGGTGGCAGTAGTCATACACCGTCATGCCGCACACATACATGCGCACCTTGCCCGGCTCGATGGGGCGCAAGGAATCCTTGGTACGTGACAGGGTGTTGTGAATCTGCATCATGAAGTCGAACGGCCCGATGTATGACAGGTGATGAACGTGGCTGCGCAGGCATGCAATCCTGGAGAAATCCCCCCTGATGGCGCGGCGCAGCCTGCGGCGTACCGTACCGGACGGCAAGCAAGGCTAAAATGGCGATCGGCAAGTATAGCAAGCACGGCTGCCCTGACTTCAAGCCCGGCAGTCTTTGCAATGAAATCCGCCCAGGCGATATGACCAAAACCTTCTCGATTTTTCTGTCCCGCGCCCTGCTGGCCAGCTTTCTGCTGGCAGCACCGGCGGTGCATGCCCAGGCGCTGCCCGTCGTCGATCTGCCCACGCCAAACGGCAAGGGCGAGCCCAGCGGCGGCTCGGATACCTTGGCCCGCTTTCTTGAAGCCCTCAAACCTGGCGTCGATACTGCTCTGCCCCCCAGCGCCAGCGAAACCGCAGCGGAAATCGCCCGCCTGCTCGACAGCGGCAACACCCGCGAAGCCATGACGCGCATCGAGCAGCGGCTGGCCGAGGAAAGCAGCCGCAGCGATCCGGGCGTCGATGTGCAACTGCAGTTCCTCTACGCACGCGCGCTTCAAGCCAGCGGCCAGACGGCTCAGGCCATGGATATCTATCGCGAAATGACCTCGAACTACCCGGAATTGCCCGAGCCCTGGAATAATCTGGCAGCGCTGTACTGGCGCGCCGGCAAGCTCGACCTGGCCGAGGATGCCCTCTCCATGGCCCTCAATGCCGACCCAGGCTACGCGCTGGCCTGGGCCAATCTCGGAGACCTCCGGCTGGCGCAGGCGACACGCGCTTTCGAGCGCGCCCGCGGCCTGGGCCTGCGCGGCCTGGATGGCCGCATCTCCGCCGTACAATCCCTTTCTTCCCCTGAGGTCCAGCCATGACCAACAGGACTTTTACCCGCCGGCTGGCGTTCTCCGGCATTGCTCTTGCGGCTATCGTCGCCGCAGGCTATGCCTTCATGCCTGTCAACGCAGGCAAACAGCCCAGCCCGGCCATTTCACCGACAAGCCAAGGAGCCCCCGTCATGAGCAATCAGCCCCGCGTCAAACTGCAGACCAACCAAGGCGACATCATTATCGCCCTGGACGCAGAAAAAGCACCGGTCAGCGCCGCCAACTTCCTGACCTATGTTCAGGAAGGCTTCTACGACGGCACGATCTTCCACCGCATCATCGACGGTTTCATGATCCAGGGCGGCGGTTTTGAAGCCGGCATGAAGCAAAAGCAAACCCATGCCCCGATCAAGAACGAAGCCGACAACGGCCTGAAGAACAAGCGCTATACGCTGGCCATGGCCCGCACCAGCGATCCGCATTCGGCCACGGCCCAGTTCTTCATCAACGTCAAGGACAACGACTTCCTGAACTTCAGCGCGCCCACCCCGCAAGGCTGGGGCTACGCCGTCTTCGGCGAAGTCGTGGAAGGCCAGGACATCGTGGACAAGATCAAGGGCACCCGCACCGGCAGCCGTGGTTTCCACCAGGACGTTCCGGTCGAAGACGTGGTGATCATCAAGGCAGAAACGATTGAATAAGTTGCCGCGCCTGACGCTGCCCGGCACGCTGTGGTTCGCCGCCGATCTGCATCTGGCGCAAGCCACGCCTGCCACCAACGAGGCATTCATCGGTTTTCTCGCGGCAGCTGCCGAAGAAGCCGATGCCCTGCTGTTGCCGGGCGATATCTTTGATTTCTGGATTGGTGACGACACCGTTGCCATTGCCCCGCCCTGGCTGGCAGATGTGCTTGCCGCCATGCGCGACACCGCCAGCCGGATTCCTCTCTGGATCGGCCGGGGCAACCGGGATTTTCTGATGGGCGAAACCCTGGCAGGACAATTGGGCGCGCAACTGCTGCCCGATGAAGTGCTGCTGGCAACGGATTACCGCACCGTGCTGCTGTCGCACGGCGATGAGTATTGCACCGACGACCAGGCCTACCAGCAGTTCCGGGCCATGGTACGCAATCCGCAATGGCAGGCGCAATTCCTGTCGATGCCGATTCCTGAGCGCCTGAAAATGGCGCAGCAGGCCCGCAGCGACAGCATGCAGGCCAATCAGCAGAAGTCCCAGGAAATCATGGATGTCAACGCGGCCGCCATTGAGGCGGCCTTCCGTGACACGGGTGTCTCCCTGATGATCCACGGCCACACGCATCGTCCCGCACGGCATGTCCTGCAGGTGGATGGCCGGGCCTGCGAGCGTTGGGTGCTGCCCGATTGGAGCTGTGACGAACAGCCCTGGCGCGGCGGCTGGTTCGCACTGGATCGGGACGGCATGACCGCCTACGATCTGGAAGAAGCCGGGCAGGAAGAAAGCTGACCCCCCTGCATTTTCCTTCGGCGCTGCCCAAGCGCAGCGCCCAGAAGGAAAACCAAAACCACCAGGTTAAAAAACGCCTGTAAAAAAAATGCCTGTCATGGCGACTATTGCCGCCATGACAGGCATTTTTCCTTCAGCGCTGCGCCAGGTGCGGCGCCGCCTTTCAAGCCAATTCCGGAACACGGCGCGGCAGACGGTTCACCGTGCTGCCTGCCATGACTCCCATCCGATCTTGCCTGATCAGCCCTTCGCAAACAGCACGACAGCGACCACCAGGCCCAGAGCGATGCGATACCAGGCGAAGCCGCGATAGGTGTGGTTGGCAACGAAGCGCAACACTGCACGCACCACCAGGATGGCGCTCAGGAATGCCGCCACGAAACCGACGGCAATCGCCGACAGATCGTGCTGCGTCAGCAAATGATAGTTGCGGTACATGTCATACACCGCCGCACCCAGCATGGTCGGCATTGCCAGGAAGAACGAAAACTCCGTGGCGGTCTTGCGCTGAATCCCCGCGATCATGCCGCCGACGATGGTCGCCCCCGAGCGCGACGTGCCCGGAATCATGGCGACGCACTGCGCCACGCCCACGCCCAGCGCCTGCTTCCAGGAAATATCTTCCAGGGTATAAGACGTTGCGCGAACATCAGCGGCAGTCTGCTTGGGCGCCTTCGCATTATGGGCGTTGCGCTCCACATACAGCATGATGAAGCCGCCGATGATCAGTGTCGTGGCAACGACACCGGGATGGTAGAAGATCGCCTTGATCTGGCTGATGAAAATGGCGCCCACAATGCCGGCGGGCAGGAATGCCACGATCAGGTTGCGTGCAAACCGGACTTCCTGGCGTTCGCCGCGCAAGGTTCCACCGATCAACTGACCCAGCCTGGCACGGAAAATCCACATCACGGCCAGGATGGCGCCCAGCTGGATCACCACTTCAAACACCTTGCCATCGCTGCTCTGAAAGCTGATCCAGTCGCCGATCAGAATCAAGTGTCCGGTACTGGACACCGGAATGAATTCCGTCAACCCTTCGATGATGCCCAGAAAAAAGGCTTTGACCAGATGTAGAAGTCCTGCGTCCATATCCATTCCGATAGTGATTCAAAAAAAGCGGCAGTGGCTGCCAGCCACTGCCAGGCTCAAACGTGATGATCATCCGGCACCTGACCCGGCAGGTGCAAGGAACAAACCGAAACGCCGCATCATAACCGGCTTGGCTGACCCTTTCTTGAACACGGGGCCGGCAAGCCGGCCCCGCTCCGTGCATCAGGTGGCCTGAGAACCACCATCCGGCATTTCCGGCTCCAGAACGGTGCGCTCTACCAGCACCTCGGCAATACGCCGCCCTTCCAGTGCCAGCACCTTGAAACGCACGCGCACATGATCCTGCACATATTCGCAGACATCATCAACCTGCGGCAGGCTGCCGAAACGCGCCAGCAGATACCCCGCCAGCGTCGTGTAATCATCGGCTTCATCCACCAGGCCATCCACTTCCAGGACTTGCTCCAGGTAATGCAGGTCTGCCGCGCCGTTGACACGCCAACGGTTATCGCCATCCTGAACCACATCCGGCGTTTCGTCCTCGTCAGGGAACTCGCCGGCAATGGCCTCGAAAATGTCGATCGGGGTCACCAGGCCGTCGATGGCGCCGAACTCGTCGGTCACCAGCACCAGCTGGCCGCGCGAGCGCTTGAGCGTGTCGATCAGGCGCAGGATATCTATGGACTCATGCACGATCAACGGTTCACGCAGCCTGTCGCGGCGGATGGCGCCTTCTGTGATGAGGTCGGCAATCATGTCCTTCACCCGGCCAACGCCCACCACTTCATCCAGCACGCCGTCACATACCGGGAAGAAACTGTGCGGCGATGCGCTCAGCTGCTCACGGATGACCTCGGGGCTATCTTTCAGGTTGACCCAGCTGATGTCCGTACGCGGCGTCATGATGGACTGGATGGAACGCTCGGCCAGCGTCAGTACGCCACTGACCATATTGCGCTCCTCGACACCGAAGCCGACGGTAGGCGCCTCAGGCGCGGGCTGATCGGTCTCGATTTCATCCGGCAGGCGCTTGCCCAACATGCGCAACACCGCTTCTGCCGTACGTTCCCGCATCGGACGCGCGGCGACCGTACGCACCATGCTGCGGCGCGCCAGCTGATTGAGCACTTCGATCAGGATCGAGAAACCGATGGCCGCATACAGATAGCCCTTGGGCACCTTGAAACCAAACGCTTCCGCGACCAGAGAGAAACCGATCATCAGGAGGAAGCCCAGACACAGCACCACGACGGTGGGGTGTCGATTGATGAAGATCGTCAGCGGCTTGGATGCAATCAGCATCACGCCAATGGCAATAATCACCGCCAGCATCATCACGGAGAGGTGCTCGGCCATCCCGACAGCGGTAATCACGGCGTCCAGCGAGAAGACGGCGTCCAGTACCACGATCTGCGTCACGATGACCCAGAAGCCCGCATAGACACGGGGGCCGCGGACATGGTGCGTTTTGCCTTCAATACGCTCGTGCAGCTCCATCGTGCCCTTGAAAAGCAGGAAGAAGCCACCGACCATTAATATCAGATCGCGTCCTGAGAAGCTCAGCGAGCCGATGGAAAACAGGGGTGTAGTGAGGGTCGCGATCCAGGAAATCGCAGCCAGCAGCCCCAGACGCATGATAAGCGCCAGTGACAAGCCGATAAGACGGGCGCGATCCCGCTGCGAGGGCGGCAGTTTCTCCGCCAGGATAGCGATGAATACCAAGTTGTCGATACCGAGCACCAGCTCAAGCACGACCAATGTCAGCAAGCCGACCCATGCTGAAGGGTCCAGCAGCCACTCCATGTAAGACTCCAGTTGTTCCAGAAGCTTCCAATCGTACTAGGATTCTGTGTCATACGCGGCGCAAGCGAATAAAAAAATCCATATCGCAGACAATTGAAAAAAACAACGGGTGCGGATCATGTCGATCCACACCCGTTGTTTTTACGTTTGCCGCACCTGCCGGCAGGCAGGATAGCGCTCGTTCCGGCAGCGTTCAGTCCAGCTGCAAATGGCCGAGCATTTGCGTGAAGATCTTGGGCGAACCGGCCAGCACATTGCCGCTTTCGAACCAGGTCTGCTCGCCTTCGAAGTCGCCGACCAGGCCGCCGGCTTCCAGCACCATCAGGCCAGCTGCGGCCAGATCCCAGGGCTTCAGGCCCATTCCGCAGAAACCATCCAGCCGGCCCACGGCAACATAAGCCATATCCAGCACGACCGAGCCGCTGCGGCGCACGCCCGAACATTGCTCCATCAGTTCACGATAGCGCGGCACGCCCACCGGGCCTGCGCCGCTGGACCAGCGCACACCCAGCAAGGCATCGTGGTAGCGCGCACGATTGCCCACGCGCACACGGCGGTCATTCAGGAATGCGCCACCGCCACGGCTGGCCGTGAACAATTCATTGGTGGAGGGATCGTAAATCACCGCCTGGGTGGTCACGCCACGATGCTGCAAAGCAATGGACACGGCAAAGGAAGGATAGCCGTGGATGAAATTCGTCGTGCCGTCGAGCGGGTCGATGATCCAGCGGTACTCGGATTCGGCCGAGCCGTCGGCAGCGGGGACGTCGCCCGACTCTTCCGCCAGGAAGGCATGGTCGGGATAGGCGGTGCTCAGGATTTCGATGATGGCCTGCTCTGCGGCCCGGTCGATTTCCGTGACATAATCGTTGGGCCCCTTGCGGCCGACCTGAATCTTGTCGAGGTCCAGGCTGGCACGGTTGATGATCGCGCCGGCACGGCGCGCCGCCTTCACGGCGGTGTTGAGCATGGGATGCATAGAATTCCGTATTGATCCGTTCGCAGGCCCTGGATGACTCCCATCCAGGGCCTATATAAAAGTAACTGGCAGTAGGCCCAGACCGGTATTTTAAATGACGCCTGTTTTTTCGCGTGTACGCTTCATCATGACCTCCCCCAGCCACCCTGGAAATGTGGGAGCAGCTGCCCGGGCCATCAAGACCATGGGGTTTTCCTCGCTGGTGCTGGTCACCCCGAAACTGGACGATATCACCCTGCACCCCGACGCCATTGCCATGGCCAGTGGCGCCGATGATATCCTGTCTGGCGCACTGATAACAGCTTCTCTTGAAGAAGCGCTCGCCCCGGTCACCCGGGCTTATGCCCTCACCGCCAGGCCACGCGACATCGGCCCACCGGTCTGCGACATACGCGAAGCTGCAGCGGAAAGCCGCGAATTGCTGGTCTCACAGGCAGATGCCAGCGTTGCTATTGTATTAGGTACGGAACGCAGCGGGCTGACCAATGCGCATATCGCCCTGTGCCAGCGCATCTGCCATATCCCCGCCAATCCGGAATACAGTTCGCTCAATGTGGCGCAGGCGCTGCAACTGGCAGCCTGGGAAATGCGCTACGCCCTGGGTGCCGAAGGCCGGGCCTTGCCGCATACGCCGATCCAGAGCATAGATCCGGGCACCGCCCTGGCAAGCAACGGCCAAGTGCAGGCCTTTCTGGAGCACTGGCGGGAAGCGCTGATTGCCGTTGGATTCCTTGACCCAGAACATCCTAAGAAACTGGTGCCGCGCATGCAGCACCTGTTTGGCCGCAGCGCCCTCACCCGTGACGAAGTCGATATGATGCGCGGCGTCTGCACCGCGATGCTGGCGCCACAGCACCATCGCAAACCGTCCTGAACTATCCCCATCTGACCCGCGCCGGCGCGGGTCAGATGGCTGAACCTCAGCCTTCGCGACGTTCCTTGGCCACCACCGGGCCTTGCAGTTCGCGCACCGGCACGGCGGCTCCCATCCCGGCATCGACCAGCGTCTTGCGGATCTTGTACAGCAGGTCCCAACGCAATTCCCAATACTTCGCGTTGTCCGTCCACACCCGGACATTGATGCTGACGCCATTCTCACGGTAGCCCATCACCATCACCATCGGCGCCGGATCCTTGAATACCAGCGGGTGATCGTTGATCAAGGCCTTGAGGCTGTTGACGGCGGTGTCCAGGTCATCGTCGTAACGCACCTGGGCTTCCAGATCCAGGCGACGGGTCGGGTTGCGGCTGTAATTGATGATGTTCGCGCCCCAGACCGTGCTGTTGGGCAGCGAAATGGCGATGCCATCGAACTGCGTCAGGCGGGTCATGAACAGGCCGATCTCCTCGACCGTCCCTTCATTGGTGCCGCCCACCGAGATGTACTCGCCGGCACGCATGGGGCGCAACCCCAGCAGCATGACACCTGCCGCAATATTCTGCAGCGTGTTCTGCAACGCCAGGCCAATCGCCAGGCCTGCCGCCCCCAGGACGGCGATGATGCTGGCCGTCTGCACACCAAAACGCGCCAGCACGGCCACCAATGTAAAGACACGGACGGCCCACACCGCCGTGCTGCTGAGGATGGGAACAATGGTTGCATCAATGCGCGGCGAGCTGGTCGCGGCGCGGCGCACCACGGAACCCAGCCATTTGGAGATCCACCAGCCGACAATCAGGATGACGACGGCGATCAATAACGTAATGGCGAAATCGTAGGCCTGGGATTCCAGTATGGCCTTGCTGACGGATTCAGTCATGAAGAAACTCCTGAGAAACCTTGTTGTCCGCCGCCACAGCGGCTGACGGAGCTGGCGACAGCCTAGCATACCCATCCGGCCGCCCCCAGCCCGGCTGCCCCTCAATTTTCGATTCTTATCCCGAAAAAATGTGGACAACTTTCTGGATAGCTTGGGGAGCAACGAATTTCAGCCATAGGAATCAATGACTTGAAATTCATGATCAAAAATTGACCACCGCCATACAAGGCGAGTACCGCCGACTTGCGCGGTTTGTCCTCCCTGGCGCCGCTATTACCCAGCCGCGCCAGCGCTGATGTCGTCGTGCCGGAAAATCCGCAGGATCTGCTGGCCGATCTCCGCCGGGGAAAGCAGGCCCTGGCGATACCAGCCACTGACATTATTCAGCAGCGTGAGCAGCAACAGGCGGTACACGTTTCTATTCAGGTCGGGCGCCAGCGGCAAATCGGCAATCAGGCTGCGGAATATTTCTTCGAACTTATCCCGCTTGGCAACCAGGCTGACGCGGATTTCCAGCGGTACGGCATTGAAATCGCTCATCAGGGGCATGGTCAGCGATTCCGGATCCAGCTGGATATCCAGCATGGCAATACAGGCGGCCTCCAGACGTTTCCAGGGATCCACATGGTCGGCCATCGCGGACTTGATGCGGTCTTCCGCAACCTGCAGCGCCATATCGTGAATATTGACGAACAACGCCTCCTTGGACTTGATGTAGTGATACAGGGAACCGCCCAGCAGGCCCACCCGCTCACCGATATCGCGTACCGATGTCGCAGCGTAGCCCCGTTCGGCAAACAAGGCTGCGGCAGCTTCCAGCACCTCGCGATGACGTTCGCTCATGCCCTCGACAGGCAAGGCGCTGATGAACTTTCCCCTGCTGTCCCGCTTATCTGCCCCGCTTCCCTTACCGCTCATCTCTGCTCCGACCTGATTGATTGAATCTTCCCGACCTGCCGCATCCTACAGGCTACGCGCCGGGAATGTGCGGATATAGCGTGTTCGCGCGCCAGCGTCAAGCTGGGAGAATCGCCGCCTTCGCCATTACACCAATCGTTTGATATAGTCCTTTAACGATTCATAAACCAGGCGTCTGACAGCCCGTTTCCGGCCTGTCCGCACCGCGTCGGCCTGAGATCCTCGCTTCGGCGGCGATGCCAGGCCGCCCAGCCACTCTTGCCAGGAAACCTGCAGTGACAAGCGAAACCCAGCGCGAATCCATGGACTTTGATGTCGTGATTGTCGGTGCCGGCCCTGCCGGGCTGGCCGCGGCGATCCGGCTCAAGCAACGCGCCGCCTCGGCCGGACAGGAAATCTCCGTGGTGGTCGTGGAAAAAGGCTCCGAAGTCGGCGCGCACATTCTGTCGGGCGCCGTCATAGACCCCTCCGGCCTAGACGCGCTGCTGCCCGAGTGGCGTGAAGATCCCGAACGGCCCCTGAGCACGCCCGTCACCGACGACCATTTCTATTTCCTCTGGCGCAAGGGCGGCACACGCCTGCCCAACCGGCTCATGCCGCCCCTGATGAGCAACCATGGCAACTTCATCGGTTCCCTGGGCAATCTTGCGCGCTATCTCGCCGCCCAGGCAGAAGCCCTGGGGGTGGATGTCTATCCCGGCTTTGCCGCCACCGAAGTGCTGTACGACACTCAAGGCGCGGTCTGCGGGATTGCGACCGGCGACATGGGCATAGGCCGCGACGGCCAGCCACGCGACGACTATGCACCCGGCATGGAGCTGCGGGCACGCTATACCCTCTTTGCCGAGGGTGCACGCGGCAGCCTCAGCAAGCAGTTGCTGGCCCGATATGGACTGGATGCCGGCATCTCTCCGCAAAAATTCGGCCTGGGCATCAAGGAGCTATGGCAAGTCAGCCCGGAACACTTCCGTCCCGGGCTGGTGCAACACTCCTTTGGCTGGCCGCTGGATAGGCAGACCGGCGGCGGCTCTTTCCTCTACCACTTCGACGATCATCTGGTAAGTGTCGGTTTCGTCCTGCACCTGGACTATAAAAACCCGACGCTTTCCCCCTATGACGAGTTCCAGCGTTTCAAGACCCATCCCCTGATTCGCGATACCTTTTCCGGCGCCCGGCGCCTGGCCTATGGCGCACGCGCACTAACTGAAGGCGGCTGGCAATCCGTGCCCAAGCTCGCCTTTCCCGGCGGCGCACTGATAGGCTGCGCGGCGGGCTTCATGAATGTGCCGCGCATCAAGGGCAGCCACAACGCGGTGCACTCCGGCATGCAGGCCGCCGATGCCGCCTTCGAGGCGCTGGCCGCCGGGCGCGGGCACGATATCCTGGAAACCTATAGCAACGGTTGGCGCGACTCGGCCATTGGCCGTGACCTGAAGCCGGTGCGTAACGTCAAGCCGCTCTGGTCGCGTTTCGGTACGCCGCTGGGCATCGGTCTGGGCGGCCTGGACATGTGGTGCCAGACCTGGACGGGCAAATCGCCATTCGGCACCCTGGCCCATCGCCGGCCGGATCACGCCTGTCTGCAGCCGCTGGCGGCTGTGCGCCCTATTACCTATCCCAAGTATGACGGTGTCCTGACATTCGACAAGCTCTCGTCAGTCTTTCTGTCCAGCACCAGCCATGCGGAAAATCAGCCTTCCCACCTGAAGCTGAAAAATCCGGACATTCCCATCGCCAGCAATCTGCCGCGCTATGGCGAACCGGCCCGGCTGTATTGCCCGGCCGGCGTCTATGAAGTCGTGAACGATCCCCCTGCCACGCCGGACGCGGCGGCTGCCAGCCCCGCGCCGCGTTTTGTGATCAATGCGCAGAACTGTGTGCATTGCAAAACCTGTGACATCAAGGATCCCGCCCAGAACATTACCTGGACGCCGCCGGAAGGTGGCGGCGGGCCGAACTATCCCAACATGTAACCCCTTAACGGCCAACACGCCGCCCCTCATGGGAACCCCCATCATGACAACTGCCTATATCGTCGATTACCTGCGCAGCCCTTTCACGCCTGCCTATCGCGGCGCGCTGGCCGGCGTACGGCCCGACGATCTTGCCGCCCATGTAATCTCTGCCCTGGTTCAACGCACCGGCCTGGATCCGAACCTGCTGGAAGATGTCAACCTGGGATGCGCCTTCCCGGAAGGCGAGCAGGGCCTGAACATCGCCCGCTGCGCGGCACTGACGGCCGGACTGCCGCTGTCCGTGGGCGCCTCTACTGTCAACCGCTGGTGCGGGTCTTCCCTGCAGGCCGTGCAAATGGCCGCCGGTGCCATCGCCATGGGCGCAGGCGACGCCTTCATTGCCGGCGGTGTCGAGTGCATGAGCAGGGTGCCCATGATGGGCTTCAACCCGCTGCCCAACCCGGCCTGGGATGAAGCCCTGCGCACCGCATTCCTGAACATGGGCCTGACAGCCGAAAACCTGGCCAGCCGCTACGGCATCACGCGCAGCGCTCAAGACGCCTATGCCCTGGAAAGCCAGCGCAAGGCGTTGGCAGCACGCGCCAATGGCAGCCTGGCTGCGGAAATCACGCCATTTCACGGGGTCGCAGAAGACGGCTGCCCCCGCGCCACGGATACCGACAAGCTTGCCAGCCTGAAAACCGTTTTCAAGGCCGACGGCAGCGTCACCGCCGGCAATGCCTCACCGCTCACCGATGGTGCTTCGGCCACGCTCGTGTGCTCGGAAGCATTTGTACAACGCCATGACCTGCAACCACTGGCACGTGTAGCCGGCTATGCCATCTCGGGCTGCGCCCCGGAGATCATGGGTATCGGGCCGGTGGCAGCGACGCGCAAGGCGCTGAGCCGCGCCGGCATTGGCGCCACGCAACTGGATGTCATAGAAATGAACGAAGCCTTTGCCGTTCAGGTGCTGGCCTGCTGCCAGGATCTCGACATAGACCCCGCACGGCTGAACCGCGATGGCGGCGCCATCGCCCTGGGGCACCCCCTGGGCGCGACCGGCGCGCGCCTGGTCGGCAAGGCCGCCAGCCTGCTGCGCCGCGACGGCGGCCGCTATGCCCTGGCCACCCAATGCATCGGTGGCGGCCAGGGCATCGCCATGGTAATGGAGGCCGTCTGATATGAACACAAGCACCCTGGACACACACACCATGAACACGAACACCCTCGGCACGGGCTCGATACACAAGGCGGCGGTTATCGGCGCGGGCGTCATGGGGGCCGGCATTGCCGCCCACTTGGCCAATGCCGGCCTGGAAGTCATCCTGCTGGATATCGACAAGGCCAATGCAGACACTGGCGTCGCCCGGCAACTGAAGGCCGGCGGCTTCATGGATCCGGCTTTCGCGGCGCGCCTGCGCACGGGCGCAGTGGCCACAGACCTGCCGGCGCTGGCGGATGCCGACTGGATTATCGAAGCCATTGCCGAAAAACGGGAGATCAAACAGGCGCTTTATCGCGAGATAGATGCCATTCGCAAGCCCGGCAGCATTGTGTCGTCCAATACCTCGACCATCCCGCTGGCCGCGCTGACAGCGGACATGCCGGAACGCTTCTGCAGCGATTTCCTCATTACCCATTTTTTCAATCCGCCGCGCATCATGCGTTTGCTGGAACTGATCACCGGGCCGCAGACCCGCCAGGATGCCGTCACTACCATTAGCCGCTTCGCCGATCAGCAACTGGGCAAAACCGTGGTGCGCTGCAAGGATACGCCGGGCTTCATCGGCAATCGCATCGGCAACTACTGGATGGTTGTCGCCCAAAATGAAGCCATCCGGCTGGGCCTGGATGTGGAAGAAGCGGATGCCATCATCAGCCGCCCCTTCGGCATTCCCGCCACCGGCATTTTCGGCCTGCTGGATCTGGTAGGCATAGACCTGATGCCCACTCTGCTGCGCATTCTGCAACAGGCCACACCAGCCGGCGATGCCATCCAGGCCTGCGACGCCGAGCCGCCACTGATCGCCCGCATGATCCGCGAAAACCGCCTGGGCCGCAAAAGCGGCGCAGGTTTCGTGCGGCTCTCAGCCGACCGCCGCCAGCGCGATGTCACTGACCTGGCCACCGGTGAATACCGGCCCCAGCGTGCCGTCGCTTCGGACAGCCTGCAGGCCAGCCGTGGCAATCCCCGCGCGCTGATGGAACACCCGGGCCGCGGCGGGCAATATGCCGCCGCCGTCATGGAGCAGGCACTGGCCTATGCTGCGGCGTTGGTTCCCGAAATCGCCGATACCCCTTTTGATGTCGATGAAGCCATGCGCAATGGCTATGGCTGGAAGGAAGGTCCCTTCGAACTGATGGATCGCCTGGGCACCGACTGGCTGGCGCAACGCCTGCAGGCGCGCGGCCTGCCCGTTCCGGCCTACCTGGCCCTGGCGGCGGGCCAAGGCGGTTTCTACTCGGTACAGGACGGCCGGCGTGCCTGCCTGCTGCCAGACGGCAGCCGCCAGCGGCAGCAACGCGCGCCCGGCGTGCTGCTGCTGGGCGACCTGTCCCTGGCACGCCCGCCCGCAGCACGCTGGGAGACGGCCGAACTCTGGGATCTGGGTGACGGCGTCGCCGGCCTGGCCTTCCGCACCAAGATGAATACCTTCAACCCTGCCCTGCTGGAAACCATCCAGGCGGCGCTGGCGCACACCCGCAGCCATTTCCGGGCCTTGGTGATCGGCAGCGATGCAAACGCCTTCAGCGCAGGGGCCGATTTGCGCGTGTTTCTCGAAACACTGGAACAACATGGCATCGCCGGACTGGAGCGCTTCCTCGACCTGGGGCATGACACCTTCCAGGCCGTGAAATATGCCCCCTTTCCCGTGGTCGGCGCCGCTGCGGGCCTGGCTCTGGGCGGCGGCTGCGAAATCCTGCTGCATTGCGATGCCATCCAGGCCCATGCAGAGCTATCCATGGGGCTGGTCGAAACCCGTATCGGCGTCATTCCCGGCTGGGGCGGCTGCAAGGAAATGCTGCTGCGCATGCAGCATGCGCCTGGCGTTCCCCGAGGCCCGGTGGCCCCGGCCATCGCCGCGTTCAATCTCATCTCGGCAGCCAAGGTTTCCGCCAGCGCCTTCGACGCCCGTAAACTGGGCTTTCTGACACCCCGTGATGGCATCAGCATGAACCGCAACCGGCTGCTGGCAGATGCCAAGGAAAAAGCGCTGCAACTGGCGCAGGATTACCGGGCGCCCGAACCTGCGACACTCCAGGTGGCAGGCGGCGCCGGCCTGGCCGCGCTGCAAAATCTGATTGATGCCGAGATCCAGGCTGGCCGTGCCAGCCCCCACGATGGCGTCGTCAACATGGCGCTTGCCGGCATCCTGAGCGGCGGCAACGCCGCCGACCCGCTGCACCCCTTGACGGAGGATGCCCTGCTTCAACTGGAACGCACTGCCTTTCTCGACTTGCTCGCCACCCCCGCCAGCCAGGCACGGGTCCGTCATATGCTGGATACCGGCAAGCCGCTGCGCAACTGATTTTCCCTGCTGTCCCCTCAAGACAAGGAAACACGATGACTGCTTATACCCCCATTACCGAAGATGCCCAATTCCTGCTGTCGGACGTGTTCGACTTCAATGCCAGCATGGCCGCCCTGCCCGGCTGCGAAGAAGTCGATACCGATCTGGCGCTCAGCATTCTGGAAGAAGGCGGCAAGTTCTGCGTCGAAGTGATAGAACCGCTGAACCGCAGCGGCGATGAAACCGGTTGCCGCCTGGAAAACGGTCAGGTCACGACCCCGCCAGGGCTGGCCGCGGCTTACCAAGCCTTCCGCGAGGCAGGCTGGTGCGGCCTGTCGGGCTCGACCGAATATGGTGGCCAGGGCCTGCCGCTCACGCTGCAGATCCTGCTCAATGAGATGGTATCGTCGGCCAACCTGTCGTTCGGGCTGTTCCCCGGCCTGACGCACGGCGCCGTGGAGACCATTTCGCATCACGCCAGCCCGGCCTTGAAAGCGCTCTATCTGCCGCGCATGGTCAGCGGCGAATGGACAGGCGCCATGGCGCTGACCGAAGCCTCGGCCGGCACCGACCTGGGCTTGCTCACCACCCGCGCGGAACCGTTGGAAGATGGCAGCTACCGCATTACCGGCACCAAGATTTTCATTTCTTCCGGCGACCAGGACTTCGGCGGCAATATCGTTCATCTGGTACTGGCGCGCTTGCCCGGCGCTGCGCCGGGCGTGAAGGGCATCAGCCTCTTCCTGGCGCCCAAATTCCTGCCGGATGCCAATGGCGAACCGGGCGAGCGCAACCACATGTCGGTGGGCGCCCTGGAACACAAAATGGGGATTCACGCCCAGCCCACCTGCGTCATGAACTATGACGGCGCCATCGGCTGGCTGGTTGGCGAAGCCGGACGCGGGCTCAATGCCATGTTCACCATGATGAACGCGGAACGCCTGTTCGTCGGCATTCAAGGGCTGGGCATCGGCGAAGCTGCCACGCAAAAGGCTGCCGCCTACGCCCGCGAACGCCTCCAGGGCCGCTCTGCCGATGGCAGCCGCGGGCCGGTGCCCATCATCGAACATGCCGATGTACGCCGCATGCTGCTGACTGGCCGCGCCCTGAGCGATGCCGGCCGTGCGCTGGCCGTCTGGACAGCCTTGCAGATGGATACCGCCACCTTGCATCCTGACGCCGCCACCCGGCAACAGGCCGATGGCTTTGTGGCCCTGCTGACGCCGGTCATCAAGGCGGCGTTCACCGACTTCGGTTTCGAAACTGCCGTGCTCAGCCAGCAGGTGTTCGGCGGCCATGGCTACATCCGCGAATGGGGCATGGAACAGTATGTCCGTGATGCCCGCATCACCCAGATTTATGAAGGCACCAACGGCGTTCAGGCCATGGACCTGGTCGGCCGCAAGCTGCCCATGGAAAACGGCGCCGTCGCCCAGCGTTTCTTTGCGTTGGTGCGCAGCGAACTCGAACAAGTCAGCCATCCCGACAGCGCCGCGCTGGCACAACCCGTCCTGCAGGCGCTGCAACGCCTGGAAGGCGTGACCGTCCATTTGCTGTCGGTCGCCCGCGATGCCAACGCGCTGGGCGCCGCCGCCACCGATTACCTGCGCTTTTTCGCCCTGGTCGCCTATGGCTGGTTGTGGGTACGCATGGCCGAAAAGAGCCAGGCCCGCACGACGCCGCTGCACCAGCGCAAGCAGGCCGCGGCACGTTTTTTCATCACCCGCCTGCTGCCCCAGACCATCGCCCTGGAACAGGCGATCCGCGCAGATGCCGCCGACCTGGCGCAACTCGCTGCGGACGCGTTCTAAGCTGCGCCGACAATTGGAGGAGACACAATGCTCGGCAATATGATGCACCAACCTCTGCTGATCTCTTCGATTCTGCGTCATGCCGCGACCTACCACGGCCAGACCGAAATCGTCTCACGCACTGTCGAAGGGCCGCTGCACCGCTATACCTATACCGATGCCTGGCAACGCAGCCAGCAGCTCGCCAATGCCTTGCAGCGCCTGGGCCTGGCCTTCGGAGACCGAGTCGCCACCCTGGCCTGGAACGGCTATCGCCACCTGGAACTGTATTACGGCGTCTCCGGCTCGGGGCTGGTGTGCCATACCATCAACCCGCGCCTCTTCAAGGAGCAAATCAGCTACATCATCCAGCATGCCGAGGACAGCGTCCTCTTTGCCGACCTGAGTTTCCTGCCGCTGCTGGAATCGCTGGCCGAACAATTGCAGGGCATGAAGGCGGTGGTGCTGCTGACCGACGAAGCCCATATGCCGGCGTCCGCTGCCCTGCCCGGACTGCTCTGCTATGAAACCCTGATCGGCGCCGAATCCCCGCATTACGACTGGCCGGTCTTCGATGAAAACACGGCATCCGGCCTGTGCTACAGCTCCGGCACGACCGGCGACCCCAAAGGGGTGCTGTACAGCCACCGCTCCACCGTCCTGCATGCCATGGCCATTCCCGCCCCCGATGTACTGGGGCTGTCCGCCAGCGACACGATTGTCCCTGTCGTGCCCATGTTTCATGTGAATGCCTGGGGCCTGCCGTTTGCCGCGCCCATGGTGGGCGCCAAACTGGTCATGCCAGGGCCGCGGCTGGATGGCGCCAGCCTGCACGAACTGTTTGCCAGCGAGAAAGTCACTTTCACGGCAGGCGTGCCTACCGTCTGGATGGCCTTGCAGGACTGGATGGAAAAAAATGGCCAGCAGCTGCCGGACCTGAAGCGCGTTGCCATCGGTGGCGCGGCCGCCCCGCCAATCATGCTGGCACGCTTTCATCGCATGGGCGTGGAAACCCGTCATGCCTGGGGCATGACCGAAACCAGTCCGGTCGGACTGTCGTGCAGCCTGCTGCCCAAACATCAGGCGCTCTCGCCGGAACAGCGGCTCATGCTGGAAGCCAAACAGGGACGCCCCGTCTTCGGCATGGAATTCATGATTCACGGCCAGGATGGCCAGGCCGTGCCGCGTGACGGCAAATCATTTGGTTCCATGCTCATCCGTGGCCCCTGGGTGGCGGGCAGCTACTACAACGCGCCCCCCAGCCCGGCACATGCCGTCGTACCCGGCTGGTTCGATACCGGAGACATCATCACCATGGATGAAGATGGCTTCGTCCAGATCGTCGATCGCAATAAGGATGTCGTGAAATCCGGCGGTGAATGGATCAGTTCCGTGGAACTGGAAAATCTGGCCCAGGCGCACCCCGCGATTCAGGAAGCCGCCGTGGTGGCAATGGCCGACCCGCGCTGGGGGGAACGCCCTATCCTGGTCGCCGTGATCCGTCCCGGCCATGCTTTCACCCGGGACGATATGCTAGAGATCTACAGCGGCAAAATCGCCAAATGGAGCATTCCGGATGATGTGCTGATCGTCGAGGAACTGCCTCACACCGCAACGGGGAAACTGCTGAAAGCCGCCATTCGGCAACTGGTGCAGGAACACTATCAAACACGCTTCTGACGCCTGCCTCCGAATGAATCGCTGTCGTACAAGCCCTGAACGACAGCCCCGAAGTACGCATGCATGCCATGGGTGCGCAACCAGTCCCCTGGCATGCATGCGTTATGCGCACGCCCCGGCTGCGGCTATCAGGCCAGGACGGCGTGCACCAGTGCATTCAGCGCCAGCCCGCCCCCCAGCAGCCAGACAAACAGCAGCAAAGCCAGCAGCAAGGGGCGCAGCCCCGCCCGGCGCAAAGCCGAAACATGGGTCGTCAAGCCCAGCGCGGCCATTGCCATGGCCAGCAGAATCGTATCCAGGTCCAATGCCAGGCTGAGCACTGCCGGCGGCAGCGCAACCCAGGAATTGAACGCCGCCATCAGGATGAAACCGAAAGCGAACCAGGGAACGGCGATCCCGCGCCGCCCCTGTCCCGCCGCCGCGCCCTCGCCCTGCCGGCGCGCCAGCAAGAGCGCCAGCCCCAGCAGAAACGGCGCCAGCATCATGACACGCACCATTTTGGCGATGACAGCGGCATCCGCTGCCTCAGTGCCCAGCGCACGCCCGGCGGCCACCACCTGCGCCACCTCGTGCACTGTGGCCCCGATGAACACGCCCGCAGCGCGGGCATCCATCTGAATCCACCCCAGCTCTTGTCCGAGGTGATACAAGGCCGGCCAGGCAAACATGGCAACCGTGCCAAAAATCACCACCGTCGCGACGGCGACACTGATCTGCGCCGGCCGGCCGCCCACCACCGGACCGGCGGCCATCACGGCAGCTGCCCCGCAAATCGAACTGCCTGCCCCGATCAGCAAGGCCGTCTGCCGGTCCAGGCCCAGGAAACGCGTCCCCAGCCACCAGGCCAGACAAAACGTCGAAAGCAGCATACAGGCGTCAAGCAGCACCCCCTCGTAACCCACCAGGGCAACATCGGCGAAGGTCAAGCGCAGGCCATACAACACAATACCGGCACGCAACAAACGCGCCTTTGAAAAATCGACGCCCGCACTCACATGGCGAGCGAACGAGGGATAGACGGTATTGCCAAGAACCATGCCCACCACGATGGCCAGGGTCAGCGCCGCGATACCATGCGCCTGCGCCCACGGCTGGCTGGCCAGACCTTGCGCCGCAGCGGCGATGCCACCTGTCAGCAACAGGCCGGCAAGCAAGGGGCTGACCTGCCATGCCCTGCGCTGAGCCACAAGGGGTGCAGCACCGGGCCCAGGCACCGTCCGCACGCCACTGCCCGGCTCATGCGTAGCCTTCCCCTCCGGCGCGAGCGCCGTGCTGCCGGCGCCCAACATATGATTTGCAGTCATTACAGATCAATTCCTTATGAATTGAGAACATAATGACCTTGAAAAAAATATCTGTAAAACAGGTTATATTTCTATAACCTATCGAAATAACAGATAAACAGAGCGACACCCATGCGGATCACGCTGCGACAGCTGCAGATCTTCACCGCCATCGCCGAACATGGCAGCACCACTGCGGCTGCCAGCAGCATTCCGCTGTCGCAATCCGCCACCAGCGCCGCGCTGGGGGAACTGGAGTCCATGCTGGGTGCCAGTCTGTTCGACCGTATCGGCAAACGGCTGCAGCTCAATGAAACCGGCCGTGCGCTGCTGGACCCGGCACGTTCGCTGCTGGATATGGCACGGGATATCGAAATCAATTTCGGCATGGACGACGCCAGCCCGGGCATGCCCCTGCCGGCGCGCATCCGGCTGGGCGCCAGTACCACCATAGGCAATTACCTGATGCCTGAGCGCATTGCCCGCTTGCTGGATACGCATGCGCTCGCCAGCGTCGAAATGCGCATCGGCAATACCCAGGAAATCGTCGGTGCCGTGCTGCGCCGCGAAGTGGATGCCGGTGTGATCGAAGGCCCCTGCCATAGCGACGAGCTGGAAGCCTTGCCCTGGCTCAGTGATGAACTGGTTTTTGTCGTGGCTGCCCGGCACCCGCTTGCACAGCTACCCGAGCCTTGCGGCCTGGAACTGCTGCGCCAGCAGCGCTGGCTGCTCAGGGAAAGCGGCTCCGGCACCCGCGAAGCGGTTGACAATGTGTTGCTGCCGCATCTGGGCAACTTCGACCAGGCATTGCAACTGGGCAGCACCGAAGCCATCAAGCAGGCTGCAGCTGCCGGCCTGGGCATTGCCTGCCTGTCACGCAGTGCAGTCCAGGATCTGCTGGCCCTGGGCCGGCTGCACCTGCTGCAAACGACATTGCCAGCGCTGCATCGCCAGCTCTATCGCATCCGCCATCGCAGCAAGCAATTCTCTCCTGCGCTGGCATTGCTGCTGGCGGCATAAACGCTGTCGGCAGCAATGCCAGCGCAGTGCCAGCCGCAACGGCCGCACTGGCCTACTGGAACGCTGTCTCGATGAAGCTGCGCAGCTTGCGCGAATGCAGCCTTTCCTTGGGCATGCTGGCCAGAAGCTCCAGGGCATGAATGCCGATCTGCAAATGCTGGCCGACCTGGCGCCGATAGAAATCATTGGCCATGCCCGGCAGTTTCAATTCGCCATGCAGCGGCTTGTCGGACACGCACAGCAAGGTGCCATAGGGAACCCGGAAGCGGAAGCCATTGGCCGCGATCGTGGCGGACTCCATATCCAACGCAATGGCGCGCGACTGCGCGAACCGTTCCACCAGTTCCTGATGATCCCGCAACTCCCAATTGCGGTTGTCGATGCTGGCGACGGTGCCGGTACGCATGATGCGCTTCAACTCCCAGCCCGACAGGCCGGCAACCTCCTCCACCGCCGTCTCCAGCGCTACCTGCACCTCTGCCAATGGCGGTACCGGCACCCATAGCGGCAAGTCGGCATCCAGCACATGATCGTCCCGTACATAGCCGTGCGCCAGCACATAATCGCCCAGCCGCTGGGTTGAACGCAGGCCCGCGCAATGCCCGACCATCAGCCAGGCTTGCGGGCGCAGCACGGCCACATGATCGGTAATCGTCTTGGCATTGGAAGGACCGACGCCGATATTGATCAGCGTGATACCGCCATGGCCTGCCCGGCACAAGTGGTAGGCCGGCATCTGTGGCAGGCGTTCCGGCGCCGTCCCGGACACCGGGCCAGCCTCGCCGCGCAGCGTGACGACATTGCCCGGTTCAATGAAGGATTCATAGCCTCCCACGCCATCCGCCAGCCGCGCCCGTGCGTAGGCGCAGAACTCATCCACATAGAACTGGTAATTGGTGAACAGCACGAAATTCTGGAAATGCGCCGGCGATGTCGCCGAGTAGTGCTGCAGGCGATGCAGGGAGTAGTCCACCCGGGGCGCGGTAAACGGCGCCAGCGGGTGCGGCTTGCCCGGCACCGGACGCCAGCTGCCATTGACGATGGCATCATCGGTGATGGTCAGGTCCGGTACATCGAAGATATCGCGCAGCGGCCGGCCCAGCGCCGCCAGATCCACGCCCTCGACATGCGCACCGCCGGGAAAGGCGAAATGCAGGGGAATCGGCGTCTCGGATTCCCCTACCGTCACCTTCACCTTGTGATGCAGCAGCAGCAAGCCGATCTGCTCCACCAGATATGCCTGGAACAGGCGTGGCTGCGTGATGGTGGCCTCGTAGATGCCGGGTTCGGACACGTGCCCGTAAGACAGGCGCGTATCAACCAGGTCATAGGTATCCACCTGGATGCGGATCGCCGGGTACCAGGCCCGCAGCCGCGCCGAACGCGGCAGTTGCTCGCCACGCGCCAGGGCTGCGAAATGGCTGCGCAGAAAAGCCGTATTACGCTCGTAGATCTCGATCAGGCGATCCACCGCTGCGGCGGCGACCTCAAAGGACTGGAACTCGACCGGTTCCGGCGTCAGTACCACCGAAGGGAAATGCGCGGACATGCGTAGGCTCTCCTGGCCGGCCGGGATTGACGGCCACTATGGAACAATGGGGCGGAACGTCGCCTGCATGCAGGCGGGCGGATCCCGCCTGGCATCAACTGGACTGGCGTGCACTCATGAGGGCGGTTTGCCAGATATGCAGCGGAACATGGGTGCGCAGGCGCTCGATGGCGCGTGTCACCAGGGCCACATGCAGTTCATGGCCGACATCGGGCAGGATATCCAGCGTCGCATCGCCTTCCAGCTCCTGAATACGGTCGAATGCGGCTTGCGAGGACGAAGGCGGAATCACCGTGTCGTCCGCACCATGCAGAAGATGCACGCTCGTTTCGGCCGCCGCTTCCAGCGGCAATCTGGCATAGCCGGCAGAAAAAGCGATTACCCGGCCGGCCAGCGCATGGTCAGCGGCTGACAGCTCCAATGCGATCAGGCCGCCCTGCCCCAGACCGAACAAGGCCGTCGCTGCGGGGGCTATCTGCCACTGCGCCTGCACCCGGCGGATCAATTTGAGCAATGGCGGCAAACCGGCGGATACCTGGGCCGCCAGTTGTTCCGCGTCCGCGTCCTCGGCCACAAACCATTGCCTGCCTTCCGCCTCGCTGGCGCCGGCAGGATACGGCGCCCGCAATGCCATGATGGCCGCGCCCGACCATTGGGCCTGCAAGGTGCGCGCCAGCCAGAGCAAGTCTGCCGGTTCGCCGCCTTGCCCGTGGAACAGGACGAACAGCTGTCCGGGGGCCTGACCATCGTGGGTGGGCGGCACCAGCCAATGGGCTTCGCCGTCCGAAGAAAACTGCGTGGTGTCTTGAGCGTCTGTCATGTCTGCCTTCTCCTGCTGCTAGCGGGCTATTGTATGTTGGCTTTACAACATTGCCATGAAGGCCCTGCCGCCGCTCGCGGTATTCCGCCAGACAGATTGGCGCGGCGCCCGCTACCGGCAACAGCACCCTGCCGGTGCGGATGCTGACCTTATCTACCCGACATTCAAGACAGAATCACGACAATCTATCGGGGAAACGGCGAAATTGAAGAAAATATCCGGATTTTCCCGCTTCCTGCAAGCAAGGCTTGACAGTCAGGCAGATACTCTCCATAGTGATTAATTCCTGACCACCTGTGCTGGCCTTGCCGCTTGGGATCGGTCGTGATGCACACCAGGCGGCTCCGTCGGTGCGTCTCCGCCACGATCCGGCAGCGCTCTGCTCCGGGGAGTCATCGTCTTGCCCTGCCCTGCCGGCCTTTCCGCCTGCCGGGCCAGCACCCCGCCAAGACGTTCTACAGGAGATGTGCCTGGTGTACCCGAATCGCTACATCTACAAGGGCTATCTGCTACTTGCTCGCCTGTCCACCGCGCCGGAAGGCGCCAGCGGCTCCAGCCCGGCCTTTACCGCCATGCTGGACATCCGCAAGGCCAGCCAGCCGGACGACCCCGGCTTCACGTATCCGGTGCCTGCTTTCAACAATGCCGCGGGCAGCAACATCGCCTATGCCCTCAGTCCGGCCCAGGCCATAGATATGGCCATCAGCCACGGAATAGACATCCTCTCCACGCTGTTCGCTCCGGATCCGTCACGCCAGGAACCTTGATTTCCCCGTGACCCGTTCCCCTTGGTCCTGCCAGCGATCTGCCGTCCGCGGACAAGCTTGCTGACACCAGCCTTGCAAGCAAAAGCGCAGCCCATAGGCTGCGCTTTTTTCATGGGATGACATGGCTATCACAGCCAGCCGCATTGCTCCTTATTCCACTTTCCGCACTTCGGTCACGGCAGGCAACAGCACGGAACCATCGTGGGCCTGTGGCGCCATGGTCGCAACCGGCGTACCGGTACGCTTGTCGATCAGCACCGAATGGCGTTCACCAGGCGCGAACAGGTGCTGCTCCCCCCACTGGCGCAAGGCCACCACGACAGAAAACAGACTCTCACCCTGCGGCGTCAGCACGTATTCCTGATAGGCCGTGCCATCCGAAGCATCCTGGGTGGCGAGAATGCCTGCTTCCACCAGCTTCCGCAGACGGTCCGACAGGATATTGCGAGCCATGCCCAGGCTGCGCTGGAAGTCGCTGAAGCGGCGCGTGCCATCGAACGCATCGCGCACGATCAGCAGCGACCAGCGATCCCCGATCACATCGACGGCACGAGCAACAGGACAGGGTTCGTCGCTGGCAAGACGGCGCGGCATGACTTCTCCAGACAGATAGCAACAATCGGATTTTCCGGTTGCATTTTAAAACCATGCACCCTAACATTCAATCAGTTTTGTTTTGAAACCAGATTAAATGGATCAGGGAATATGGACTCCTCCCGAACTGCGAATATGCCGCGTGGCCTGGTGCTGCTGTTTGCTGCAGCCAGCGGCTTGAGCGTGGCTAACGTGTACTACGCGCAACCTCTGCTGGATGCGCTGGCTCGCGATTTCAGCATCAGTCATGCCGCTGTGGGTGGCGTGGTAACGGCCACTCAGCTTGGCTGCGCCTTGGCCCTGCTGTTGCTGGTGCCGCTGGGTGACCGCCTGGACCGCCGCCGATTGATGATGGTGCAGCTGCTGGCACTGGTGGCGGCATTGGTGACCGTCGGCATGGCGCAATCCGCCAGTGTCCTGCTGGCGGGCATGCTGGCCGTGGGGCTGCTAGGCACGGCGATGACCCAGGGGCTGATCGCCTATGCGGCCAGCGCCGCCGCGCCCCATGAACAAGGGCGGGTCGTCGGTACCGCGCAGAGTGGCGTTTTCATCGGCCTGTTGCTTGCGCGCGTGTTCGCGGGGGGCGTCAGCGATCTGGCGGGCTGGCGAGGCGTGTATTTCTGCGCCGCCGTGCTGATGCTGCTGATCGCACTGCCGCTGTGGCGACGCTTGCCTGCCCTGCCGTTAACTGCCCATCCTATGTCTTACCCTCGCCTGATCGCATCCATGCTGACGCTGCTGCGGGAAGAAAAAGTGCTGCAAGTGCGCGGCATGTTGGCGTTGTTGATGTTCGCCGCATTCAATATCTTCTGGAGCGCGCTGGTGCTGCCCTTGAGCGCGCCGCCATACAGTTTTTCGCACACCCTCATCGGGGCATTTGGCCTGGTCGGTGTGGTGGGCGCCCTGGCCGCTGCGCGTGCCGGACACTGGGCCGACCGTGGCCATGCCCAGCGCACCAGCGCGGCGGCGCTGGCGGTCTTGCTGCTGGCCTGGTGGCCGCTGTCGCTGATGGAATGGTCGCTGTGGGCGCTGGTGATCGGCATCGTACTGCTCGATCTTGGTGGTCAGGCGCTGCACGTCACCAATCAGAGCCTGATCTTCCGCACACGCCCTGAAGCCCATAGCCGACTGGTCGGGCTCTACATGCTGTTCTATGCCCTCGGCAGCGGGCTGGGCGCCATCGGTACCACCCTCACCTATGCCCATGCGGGCTGGCAAGGTGTATGCCTGTTGGGCGCGGTGGTCAGCGCGCTTGCACTGTGGTTCTGGTGGCTGACACGGCAGGCAACTCCGCAGGCTAATGCGGCCCAGGCCTGACACAGCGATGCCGGCCTTCGGGACGGCCCTCGGGGCAGCCCTCCCCCGGTAGCCTCCGACAATGCCGCGTCCTAGCCCGTGCAAGGAAAAAAACCGGTGCTGCCCATCCTCAGGGCAGCACCGGTCATCTGTCCTCACTCAGTGCGTGAGGCCCGCAGGGCCAGGCGTCGCCGCCATTATTTCATCGGCAGGCCGACATAGTTTTCCGCCAAGGAAGTAGAAGCCGCGACCGACTTCACCAGGTAATCCAGCTCGGCTTCCTGGATTTTCTGACCGAATTCGCCTTCGGCGGGGAAACGGTGCATCAGCGACGTAAACCACCAGGAGAAACGCTCTGCCTTCCAGATACGGCTCAGGCAACGCTGCGAGTAGCTGTCGATACCTGCCTGGCTCTTCTCGTCATAGAACTCGGTGATGGACTCCGACAGATAGCCGACGTCGGAAGCTGCCAGGTTCAAGCCCTTGGCGCCCGTGGGCGGCACGATGTGGGCCGCATCCCCCGCCAGGAACAGGCGACCGAAGCGCATGGGTTCCGCGACAAAGCTGCGCAGCGGCGCAATGCTCTTTTCCAGCGACGGGCCGGTCACCAGGTTCTCGCGCGCCTCTTCATCCAGGCGCAGGCGCAATTCGTTCCAGAAGGCATCGTCACTCCAGGCTTCAACCTTGTCCGTCAGCGGCACCTGCAGGTAGTAGCGACTGCGGGTCTGGCTGCGCATGCTGCACAGCGCGAAACCGCGCGTGGTGTTGGCGTAAATCAGTTCATCGCTGACCGGCGGCGTATCGGACAACAGGCCCAGCCAGCCAAAGGGATAGACCTTCTCGTAATTGTGAATGGCGGACGCCGGCACACTGGCACGGCTGACGCCATGGAAACCGTCGCAACCGGCGATGAAGTCACATTCAATCTCGTGTTCCTGGCCATCCTTGGTATAGCGCACGCGCGGGTGCTCGCTATCGAAATCATGCAGGTTGACATTGGCAGCCTCATAGACGGTCGTCAGGCCCTCAGCTGCGCGGACTTCCATCAGGTCGCGGGTGACTTCGGTCTGGCCATACACCAGCACAGACTTCCCGCCCGACAAGCCGGTCAGGTCGATACGATGGCGCTCTCCCTTGAACAACAGTTCGATGCCATGATGCTGCAAGCCTTCTTCATGCATGCGCGAACCCACGCCGGCGCGGTCCAGCAAATCAACGGCGACTTGCTCCAGCACGCCGGCGCGAATGCGGCCCAGCACATAGTCGCCCGTCTGACGTTCGAGGATGATGTTGTCGATGCCGGCCTTGTACAGCAACTGGCCGAGCAGCAAGCCGGAAGGGCCGGCGCCGATGATGACGACTTGGGTACGCATGGGGAGTCTCCTGATGATATTTTTCTGGCCGGAATCCAATTCCGTGCCCACCCGAGCAGACTAAAAGACCCGCTTTCTTTATGCCATGGCTCCACTTGCCTATTGCGCGATCATCGGAACAGCTGTGCGATAATCGCGCAATTATTGATAGAACCTAACTGTCTCGTCGCTCAGGCACCATGTCTCGCTCCCGTTTTCAAGCCCCCTCCCTCCCCTCTGCCGAGCGGCCTGACGCCACCAGTGCCGCAGTCGGCCAGACGCAGTCGCGTCGCCGGGACAAGGCAGCCGGCGATATTGCCCATGCCGACTTCATCGCCGGCCTGGCCAAAGGGCTGGCCGTGCTGGAAAGCTTCGATACCGAACGGCAGCGTCTGAACGCCACCCTGGCAGCAGAACGCGCCGGCCTGACGCGCGCCGCCGCCAGGCGCCACCTGCTCACGCTCGCCCATCTCGGCTACCTGGAGAGCGACGGCCATTATTTCTGGCTCTCGCCCAAGGTTCTACGTTTCTCAGGCAGCTATCTGTCATCCGCCCGCCTGCCGCGTGTGGTGCAAGCGACGCTCAATCGCCTGGCGGCCCAAACCGGTGGTTCATTCTCTGTCGGTGTGCTGGACGGAGATGAAAGCGTGATCGTTGCCCGCAGCGCCAACTATGGCGGAGGCGAACGCGCCATGCTGCCCTATGGCCTGCATCTGGGCGCCCGCCTGCCCGCCCATGCCACTTCCACCGGACGCATGATGCTGGCCTTGCTCAGCCGACCTGAGCTGGAACGCTGGCTGCAAGGCCCCGGCCCTGGCAATCAGCGGGAGTTGCCACGCCTGACGCCCAACTCGATCACCGATATCCGCGAACTGCGCCAAAGCCTGGATACCGCGCGCAAGCAGGATTACTGCCAGGTCAGCGAAGAACATGAGCTGGGCGTGCATGCGCTGGCGATTCCCTTGCGCAACATGAAAGGCGTTGCGCTGGCGGCGCTGAACATCGTCTCATCCACGCAAGGCCGAACACCGTCACAGGTGCGCCTGGAAATGTTGCCCGCCATGCTGGATGCCGCCCGCGAATTGCGCGGGCTGCTTTGACGCTGGCCCCGATCAGCCCCACTGGCGCAGCAGCATGTGCAAGCCCAGACCAGCCAGACACACAAAGAAGCAAAACCGGAAACGCGCCACGGACAAGCGCGCCCGCAGCATGGCGCCCAGTTGCATCCCGGCCACTGCGGGCAGCAGCATGAGACAGGACACCGCCAGGATCCACAGGTCATAACTGGCATTCCACCAGAGCCCAGCCCCCAAGGCCAGGGTCGAAACGGTAAACGCCAGGCCCATGGCGCGTATCAGGGCATCCCGGCCCAACCCCAAGCCCTGCAGGTAGGGCACGGCCGGCAGCACGAATACGCCGGAAGCCGCCGTGAGCAACCCCGTCAACACACCGGCCACCGGCCCCATCCAGCGTTCATGATGCGGCGGAACTGCCAGCGTGCGGCCGGCCAGACCCCAGATTGCATAGGCCAGCAAGGCCACACCCAGCGTCAGGCTGGCCCAGCCCCCTGCCGGCGCCCCCAGGC
>NZ_CBCSIQ010000025.1:0-64460 GCF_965139615.1 Kerstersia similis | reverse complement strand
CCGCACTGGCCATGATTGGAAGACAGCCATGAACCAATTCGCTATCCTTTACGAAGAACGATTCATCCGGCCTTCCGCCTGATGTTCAATCCGCCTTGAACACGGAATTGCTGACACTCCCGTGGGTCGAGGCCCGGAGTAGGCTTCCGGCAACCCTATTCAGCGTTGGTCGCTGATGGCATGAGTGACTGCAACCCGCTGCATTGCAGCCGATCAAACTGTCTAGCCCAACGGCAGCAACGGGTCGAAAACAGCCATTCATCATCGTCCACTCTCGCCCCCATTCCAGCCGTTCGACTAGCTGCTAAGGTCGCTGCAAACATGGACAGCGAGTAGCAACAACGCGACGCGTCTGTTGACTCGCTTGATGGATCAAGAAATATACCGGAATAGGAATGCTAGAAAGGCATTTTCCCGATGCCAATAGCATCAGGAGAAAAACCTAAAATTCAAACACTTGGCTTGCTTCGCGGTAGAGAAGACCCAAATCTGGAACTTGATTGGAGCGGGTGAAGGGAATCGAACCCTCGTATGCAGCTTGGGAAGCTGCCGTTCTACCATTGAACTACACCCGCATTTGACCGTGCCGCCAAGCTTGCTGCGGCAGGAAAGAAGACGATTATTCTAGCAGAAGGTGCGCGCTTCGTGCGGGGGCGCGCATAACGCTGCGAAAATAACACAAGGTCTGGCGTAGCAGCCATTTGCCTGGCCCGGCCCCGCCCGGCGTTGCCGCGCCTATTTGTTGCCGCCACGCTGCGTTCAAAACCCGCCTGGCCCGACTTTGGATTCGGTCACGGCGCTGTCATGCCCGCCCCTTACGCTGACGTCTCTTATTCAAGTCCCAAAGAGGATAACAATATGTCGATGTCGTACCCCCGCCTGGGCGCAGGCCTGCTTTGTTGCGCCCTGCCGCTTTGTGCCCTGCCTTTCGGCTCCGCTTTCGCACAAGCTTCCCCTTCCTCCATTACGCTTTACGGCACGATAGATGTGGCCGTGGAAAAGCTGTCCAGCGGCCCCGGGCCGACCAACAAGCCCAATATGATTTCCGGTGGCCTGAGCGGGTCGCGCTGGGGGATCAAGGGCAGCGAGGATCTGGGCAACGGACTGAACGCCATTTACACGCTGGAAAGCGGCTTCGATGTGTCCGACGGCACACTGCTGCAAGGTGGCCGTCTGTTCGGGCGCCAAGCCTATATCGGTCTGTCCGACAAGTCCTGGGGCCAGTTGATGGCCGGCCGCCAGAATACGCTGATGATCGACTGGATCAGCAAGTACAACCCCTTCGGCAATGGCAATTACTCCGCCAAGCGCATGGACGGCGCTTTTTCCGACCGTGCCGATAATGCGCTGAAGTACACCGGCAAGTTCGGTGCATTCAGCCTGGGTGCGCTGTACAGCTTCGGCTGGAACAACGATCAGGATGCGGAAGACTCCAAGGTCGGCCGCATGTACAGCGCCGGGGCGCGCTACCAGCAGGATGGCCTGGACGCCGCCGTGCTGTATCACGTGAAGCACGCCAACAAACCCGCCGCCGGAGCCGATAGCGATAACCGCGAACAGCGCATCGCCGCCGGCCTGTCGTACAAGACCGGCGCCTTTCAGGTGTATGGCGGCTACCGCTGGCTGAAGCAGGAACTCACCACGCAAAGCTATACCAGCAATATGTACTGGGCCGGCGCCAGCTACAAGGTGAGCAAGCCCACGACGATGTCCCTGGCGCTGTACTACCTGGACGGCACGACCTGCGACAACCTGAATGCCGCCGCCTGCCCGGCCGTGCAACAGGCCGGCAAGGACCAGAACCCATGGATGGTGGTTCTGGGCGCGGACTACCAGGCTTCCAAGCGCACAACGTTCTACGCCACCGGCGCCTATGCCCTGAACCGCCACGATTCTTCGTTGAGCGTGATTGGCGGCAAGTTCGGCGAGAACGTGAACCCCGGGTCGAATCAGTTCGGCCTGAATCTCGGCATGCGCCACAGCTTCTGATGGCCAGCGCCCACGCTCCTTCGCCCCGCCACGGCGTTGCCATCGGCATCCGCCAGTTGCGCCACGCCTTCGGCGGCCACACCGTGCTCAACGGCATAGACCTGGATATCCCCGCAGGCACCATCCTGGCCCTGCTGGGTCCATCTGGCTGCGGCAAGAGCACCTTGCTCAAGTCGCTGGCCGGGTTGCTGCAACCGGACGCCGGCAGCATCCGCTTTGGTGAACGCGTGGTGCATGAGGCGCGCCGGACGCTGCCCCCCGAACAGCGCGACCTGGGCATGGTGTTCCAGGATTACGCGCTGTGGCCGCATATGACGGTGGCGGGCAATATCGCCTTTCCGCTGCAGATGCGCGGCGTCCCCAGGGCGGAACAGCGCGAGCGCGTGGACGAAGCGCTGCAACTGGTCGGCCTGCACGGCTACGGCAAGCGCCGCCCCGCCGATCTGTCCGGCGGCCAGCAGCAGCGCGTGGCGCTGGCACGCGCCATCGTGGCGCGCCCTCAGGTGCTGCTTTTTGATGAGCCGCTCTCCAACCTGGATCGCGACTTGCGCGAAAGCCTGTCCGCCGAGCTGGCAACGCTGTTGCGGCGCCTGGGCACCACCGCCGTCTATGTCACCCATGACCCACAGGAAGCCCACACGCTGGCGCACCGCATCGTGCGCCTGTCGGCCGGCAATGTCCACGAAGACATCCTCCTGTAACCTGATTGCAAGATAACCATGACACACTCTATTGTTTCCCGTTTGCTACTGCCTATCCTGGCCCTTTCCATCATGCCCGCATTTGTTTCGACGGCCCACGCCCAGCAAGGCGAACGCAGCCTGACGGTCTATACCGCCGGGCCGGGCAGTCTGATCAAGAAACTTGCGACCGGTTTCGAGCAACAAAGCGGCATCAAGGTGGATGTCTTCCAGGCGACGACCGGCAAGGTCATGGCACGATTGGAGGCCGAAGCCGCCAATCCGCGTGCCGATGTACTGATTTCCGCATCCTGGGATACTGCCCAGGACCTGGAACAACGTGGCTGGCTGCAGGCCTATGAAAGCCCGAACGCCGCGGATGTACCCGCCGCCTTCAAGACGCCCTACTACGTGGCTCAAGGCATTTCGGCGCTGGGCATTGTCTGGAATACCCAGAGCGGCAAGCCCGAGCCCAAGGATTGGAGTGATCTCGCCACACCGGAGTACAAGGATCTGGTCACCATGCCTGACCCGGCCCTGTCCGGCGCGACGCTGGATCTGATTCTGGGCCTGTACGCCGCCCGAGGGGATCAGGCCTGGACACTGCTGGAGTCGCTGCGCAATAACGGCATGACCGTCTCCGGCCCCAATGCCCAGGCGTTGACGCCTGTACTGCAAGGTGCCAAGGCCGCGGTATTCGGCGGCGTGGATTACGTGTCCTATGCCGGCATGACCAAAGGCGAATCCATCAAGGTGATCTTCCCCTCCAGCGGCACGGTGATCGCGCCGCGCCCGATGATGATCCTGAAGGAAAGCAAGCGCCCCGAGGCCGCGCGCCAGTTCATCGACTACGTGCTATCGCCGGAAGGACAGGCAGCCGTGGCCGAGGCCTGGCTCATGCCTGCCCGCAGCGATGTCGCCGCCAGCCGCCCCCTGTTCCAGGATCTGACACTGCTGCCTGCTGCCGCTGACGGCGGCTCGAGCACCTTGCGCGCCGATGTGCTGCAACGCTTCAGCACCCTGTTCGGCCAACGCTGATTTCTGATTGTCGTCTCCGGCAGCGGCCGCTGGCCGCGCCGGAACTGGAGAGATCATGCGCGGCATGTCCATGCTGGCAATGCTCACTCTCGCGGCCCTGGCCGTGCTAGTGGCATTGCCTATCTGCTTTGTTGTTCTGCAAGCGGTGTTCCCCCATCTGGGAGAAGGTTCGCTACGTGGCGCGTTCAGCAATATCCTGCCCGTACTGAGCCAGGAGAATGTCGCGCCGCTATTGGGCAATACCTTGTACCTGGGCCTGGGTGTGATGCTGGTCAGCACGCTGATCGGCGCCCCGCTGGGCGCGCTGCGCGGCCTGTTCCGCCTGCCCTGCGCCCGCGTTTGGGATCTGCTGTTCCTCGTGCCCTTCCTGCTGCCGCCCTATATTGCGGCGCTGTCCTGGATGATGGCGCTGCAACCGGGCGGCTACCTGATGCAACTGACCGGCGTGCATCTGGGCAAACTGCTTTTTTCGCCGACCGGCATCGTCATTATTATGGCGCTGGGTACCTTCCCGGTCGTTTACTTCGCGATTTCACGCAGCCTGGCGGCGGCGGGCGGCCGTTTGGCAGATGTCGGGCGCGTCTGTGGCGCAACCCCTTGGCGGGCTTTCTTTCGCATCACCTTGCCGCTGGCGCTGCCGGCCCTGGCGGCCTGCATGCTGCTGAGTTTCACGCTGGCCATCGAGGAATATGGCGTGCCGGCCGCCCTGGGCAGCCAGGCAGGCTTCCTGGTGCTGACCACCGCCATCGAACGGCGCCTGTCGGACTGGCCCATCGACCTGTCCGGCGCGGCCATGCTGGCGCTGCTGCTGGTATCCCTGGCCCTGCTGGCCTATGCCATGCAGCGCGCCATGCTGGCCGGCAAACGCTTCGAGACCACGAATGGCAAACCGGTAGAGTCCGCCCAACGAGAACTGGGGCACTGGCGCGTGCCAGTGCTGCTGCTGTTCGCGCTGGTCAGCCTGCTGGCTGTGGCCGTACCCATCGCCTCCATGCTGGCCTCCGCACTGACGCGTACCTTGTCCGGCGGGCTCAGCCTGCAGAATTTCAGTGTGGATCATTTCAGCGCCCTGCTGGAACAAGGCGGCGAACCCTTGCAGGCCTTATCCACCAGCCTATCGCTGGCGGTAGGCACAGCGCTGCTGGCAGGCCTGGTGGGTTTTGCCGCGGCCTGGTGCGTGCAGGGCCGGCGTGTGCGCGCGGCCGGCTGGATAGATGCGCTGTCGCTGCTGCCGGCCTCGCTGCCCGGCGTGGTGGTCGGCGTCGGCCTGATCCTGGCCTGGAACCAGTCATTCTGGCCCGTTACCCCCTACGGCACCTGGGTCATCCTGCTGCTGTCCTATACCTGCCTGCTGCTGCCCTACCCGGTGCGCTATGTATCGGCAGCGCTGGCACAGATAGATGCGAGCCTGGAAGCGGCGGCGCGCGTGCACGGCGCAGGCGTCATCCGCAGCCTGCGCCATGTCACCTTGCCGCTGGCGCTGCCCAGCCTGGTAGCAGCCATGCTGATGGTTTTTGCCGTGGCATCGCGGGAACTGGTGACTTCCTTGCTGCTGGCCCCCGCCGGCGTACAGACGGTATCCATCTTCGTCTGGCGCCAGTTCGAGCAGGGCACCATCGGCCAGGGCATGGCCATGGCCGTAGTGGCGGCGGCGATCAGCCTGAGCCTGATGCTCTTGGGCATGCGCCTGCAGGGCAGGCAAAGCGCCGGCCCCGGCTGATGCAAACGCCCGGGCGGGTGCGGTACGGATTCAAGGTATCAGAACGAAGACGTCACCGACAGGTAGTACGCCCGCCCGGGTTCGTTGTAGGTCGCCGCACCGGCGCCGGTCAGGTTGCCTACCGGGGAGTTCACCGTGACGGCATTGCCGCGCCGGTAGAGGCGTTTGTCGAACAGATTGCTGACACCTGCCGTCAGCGACAGGTTACGCGACACGCGGTAGTTCGCACCCAGACCGAACAGCGCGTAGGGCGACAGCGACTCCGTGGCTTCGCCCGTCAGCGGCTTGCCGTGGTAATCGTACTTCTTGGGCTTTTGCTTGCCGTACCAGGTCAGGGTGGCATTGAGCCCCAGGCTGTCATTCACACGCCAGTCCAGGCGTGAGTTCAGCGTGTACTTCGGAATGACGGACAGCACCTCGCCCGTGGTTTTGTTCTTGCTCGTCAGCATGACGGTGAAATTGTTGCTCATCGACAAGGCAGGCGTGAAGGTATAGCCCAGATTGCCTTCCAGGCCCTCGACCACCGCCTTGGGCACGTTTTCCCAGCGGAAGATGTTCGCCGACGTTCCCTGCGTGCCACCCGCCGGCACCATGCCGGCTTCGATCTTGTCACGGTAATCATTGCGGAAGTAGGTCAGCCCGGCCTGCAGGGCATCGCCCTGGTACTCCACGCCCAATTCCTTGTTGATGCTGGTTTCCGCCTTCAGGTCGGGATTGCCCTGCAGATAGCAGGGGCCGCCGGCGCCCCAGCACCCATTACCGTTGCTGTAGAGCAGGTAATTGTCATTGGTCTGGTACAGGTTCGGCGTCTTGTAGGCGCGTGCGATACCAGCCTTGATGGTGAAGCGATCGTTGATCAAGTGCGACAGGTTCAGCGACGGGCTCCAGTTGCTGCCCGTCACGCTGTGGTGGTCGTAGCGCACACCCGGCGTCAGGATGGTGTCCACCGTCAGTTCGATATTGTCCTCGGCAAACACAGAGAACGTATTGGCTGCCGTCTTGCTGGCGCGCCCCATGGACACCGCGCCGGGCACCTGGGCGCCGCCCATGAAGCCCTGCGTCATGGAGTTGGCGTCATCGAGTTCGTTACGTACCCACTCCATCCCCAGTGTCAGCACCTGCTGGCGGCCGAGCACATGCCCCGGCAGGCTGGTTTCGCCATGCAGGGTATAGGCGCGCAACACGGCCTGGCCGAATTCACCCGTAGAGAACAGGCCTTCGGTACCACCGGCCAGGCCTTCCTTCAGGCGCTTGTTGCGCGTTTTTTCATACTGCGCGTACACGTGCGAGGTGCCGAAATCGTAGTCGCCCCGATGCGTCAGCGCATAGGTCTCGCGGTACAGGATATTGGTTTCCGCCCCCAGGTTTTCCTCGACCAGCTTGGTCAGGTCTTCCAGGGTCGGGTTGCCATGCATGTAATTGTTGGTGTTCTGCGTGTCGCCGGTATAGATATTGCCCTGGCGGCTGAAGGCCGCATCGAACTCGATGGTGTGGCCCTGCACAGGTTTCCAGGTCAGGCGACCGGCAGCGTCGCGGTTGCGCACGCCTTCGCGCCCGGCCGGGAAGGTATTTTCATGGAAACCGGTACGCGTGGATGCGTGGCCACGGTTGATATCCCAGGCATCGGAATCGGTCTTGGCGATGTTGCCGTTCAGGCGAAAGCCCAGGGTCTCGGAAATCGGCCCGGCCAGGCCGAAGCTGGCCCGGCGCGTATCGCCGTCCTTGGAGGCTTCCGGCTGGTTGGCGTACAGCGTCAGCGAACCTTGCAGGGTTTCCGGGATGCCCTTGGTGATGATGTTCACCACACCGCCCGCTGCCCCATTGCCATAGCGCGCCGCAGCCGGGCCGCGCAGCACTTCAATGCGCTCGACGGCATCGACCGGCACCCAGTTGGTGTCGCCGCGCGTGTCGCGCTCGCCACGCCAGCCATAGCGCACCGAGGTACGGCTGCTGACGGGCCTGCCATCAATCAGGATGAGCGTGTTTTCCGGCCCCATGCCACGGATGTCGATCTGGCGGTTATTGCCGCGCTGGCCGCTGGTGGAGTTGCCGGTCAGATTGACACCTGGCTGGCGGCGGATGATATCCGCCAGGTCATTGCTGGGCGGGTTCTCGGCGATATCCTCGGCGGTGATGATGGATACCCCCGGCGCCTGCTTGAGCGTTTCCTCTGCCGTGCCCAGCACTTCGACCGTTTCCAGCGCACGGACGGCCAAGGCCGGAAGCGGTGCTGGGGCCGGATTTTGCACTGCCGCCGATTGCGCCCAAGCACTTCCCGCCAGACCACCCAGCAAACCACCAAGCAACACCCTGGCACCATAGATTGAAAAGCAGCGACCCGCAGACATAGCTATCTCGTGAGCAAAAAAAGGAAATCCAGCGCCTGCCCGCACGGCCCGCACCAAACAAAATCGAGAACAATTATAGCTATCATTTGATGGCTGCCCTGTCGCTCCGAACCTGCTGAATACCCTTGGCCCTCCAGGGGTACGGCGCCTCCCACCGGGCCGGAAATCCAGCATGCCCTAGATATCTGCCCGCCGCCGCGAGCCGGCGCAATTTGGCCAAGCCGTCCGCCGCTGGCCAGGGATCAGGAGGAACAACGGGCAGGCGCAGGTCTGAGGGTGTGCTCTTTTGAGCCCGCCATGACGCCACTCATCCGCGCCCGGGCGTAGGCTATGCCTGTTCGTCCAGCCAGGAGACCGCATGATCTCAGCCATGCTCCCCCTCTTCCCCTCGTGCACTTCGCCCCTCCGGCAAGCGCCGCCCGAGCTGCCGCCTGCTCACTCGACAGACCACCATCCGGCACAGGCAACCCCGCCACGACGGCCGCTCTTGCGCTACCAGGTGCTGCCTTTTCCCAACCTGATGCTACGGGCTCCCGCGACACCATACGGCCATGAAACAGCCATGCCCGTCATGTCGGCAGAGGATATCCAAGCCACCGATTTCGATGGTCACTGGAAAGACGCCCTCGAAGCCCTGCTGGCTCCGTGCGTTGCCCTTTTCTGGCCGCGCCTGCACGCCGCTATCGACTGGTCCTACCCGCCGGACTTCCTTGACAAGGAATTGCGCGCCCTGGCGCCTGGCCGCCGTCGCAACCGCCGCTACCTGGACAAGCTCGTGCGTGTCCGCCTGCACAGCGGCCCCCCCGCGCTGATGCTGCTGCACCTGGAAATCCAGCAACGCCTGGCCAGCCACTTTGCCCGGCGCATGTACACCTACTTCGCCCGGCTTCAAGAGACATTCCCCGATAGCCTCATCCTGCAATTTGCCATCGTCACCCGTAGCCCGCGGCAAACGTCCCACCTGCACTATCTCTACGCGCCGCAGGGTTACGCCCAGGAAGGTCAGGATTTTCTGAGTCTGAGCTACCGGGTACCGGTGGTACATTTGCAGGACTGGGCCGGGCGAGAGCAGGCACTGCTGGCGCTGGCGCCAGACAACCCGTTCGCCCTCGTCGTCCTGGCCGAACTCGCCGCCGCCAGGCGCTCGACGCCGCAGACGCTGCTGAAAGAAAAAAAGCAGTTGGTGCGCCAGCTGTACCAATATGGCTGGCAGGCCCGGCGCATCCGCCAACTGTTCCTGTTCATCGACGGCATCCTGGCCCTGCCGCCCGAGCTGGACGATGATTTCTGGCAATCCCTGGCAAGCTTCGAGGAAGAACGAAACATGGCTTATATCAGCAGCGTCGAACGCATCGGCATCCGCAAAGGGATGCAGCAAGGACTGGAACAAGGACGCAACGAAGGCATGGCGGGTTTGTTGCGTGCCCTACTGGAAACACGCTTCGGCCCATTGTCTGACGCAGACCTGGCGCGCCTGCAACAAGCCGACCAGACCCGCCTGCACCGCTGGGCCCAACGTCTGCTGGAAGCCCAGACGCTGGAACATGTCTGGCATTAGCCATGCCTGCCGGCCCGGAGCGCAGCACCCGATAGACACGCCAGGCGGCATCCTCCTGGCCCTGCCCCATTGTGCCTGGCAGGATGCCTGCCGTCGCGTGGATGCGACAACACTTCCTTGCCGAAGCTAGGGATGAACACAGCCATACCCCGCTGCTTTCCACGGAAAGTACGCGAGATGCCGCTTCCATACCGGCACCCACACTCGCCACCCCTGGGCTTTCCCGACTTTCCCTTTGACGATCAAACAATTAGCAAGATATAATCGGGAGTTCGACATTCTGTCGTTCCATTTTTACGAGGTTCATCCCATGTACGCGGTCATAAAAACCGGCGGCAAGCAATATCGTGTTGCTGCTGGCGAAAAACTCAAGGTAGAACAGATACCTGCAGACATCGGGCAAGAAATCACCCTGGATCAAGTTCTGTCCGTGGGCGAAGGCGAGTCGCTGAAGGTTGGCACGCCGGTCGTCGCTGGTGCAGTGGTCAAGGCAACGGTTCTTGCGCACGGTCGTCACGACAAGGTCAAGATCTTCAAGCTGCGTCGCCGCAAGCACTACCAGAAGCATCAAGGCCATCGCCAGAACTACACCGAGATCCGCATCGACACGATCTCCGCCTGAGCCCTCCAGGCTCTCCGGTAAGGTTCGTTTCTTGCAAGTAACCCATTCCCGGCGCGGCCAGGCGCCTGCGACGGGAATTTGAATATCAGGAGCCAGACATGGCACAGAAAAAGGGCGGCGGCTCAACTCGCAACGGCCGCGACTCAGAAGCTAAACGACTTGGCGTCAAGGTTTATGGCGGTCAAGCCATCTCCGCCGGCGCCATCATCGTGCGCCAGCGCGGCACCCGTTTCCACCCGGGCGTCAACGTGGGCCTGGGCAAGGATCACACCCTGTTCGCACTGACCGACGGCGTTGTCGAATTCGGCGTCAAGGGCAAGCTGAACAAGGCTACCGTTTCCATCGTCGCGGCTGAATAAGCCTCGTCGCATCGACGGATGCCCGCGCCTGGCGGCCTGAACCGCCGGCGCTTCCCGTGCCAGCCACGGGCCAGGTCCCTGCGCAGCGCTAGCCGCTGGCGGGGACTTTGCATTTCTCCTTCGGGATACTCACTCCCCCACTATCGCCTCTCCAAGGCCCCGCAATCATGAAATTCGTAGATGAAGCGACCATTGAGGTCATCGCCGGTAAAGGCGGCAACGGCGTGGCCAGTTTCCGCCGTGAAAAATTCATCCCCTTCGGCGGCCCCAACGGCGGCGACGGGGGACGCGGCGGCAGCATTTTTGCTGTGGCCGACCGCAATATCAATACGCTGATAGATTACCGCTACAGCCGCCTGCATCGCGCCAAGAACGGCGAGAACGGCCGCGGTTCCGACCAGTACGGCGCCGCCGCGCCGGACATCGTGCTGCGCGTACCTGTCGGCACGGTGTTCTACGATGCCGATACCGGCGAACAACTGTTCGATCTGGATCACCACGACAAGCGCGTCACGCTGGCCGAAGGCGGCCAGGGCGGCCTGGGCAACCTGCACTTCAAGTCCAGCGTGAACCGCGCGCCGCGCCAGTTCACCTACGGCAAGGAAGGCGAGCAGCGCCGCTTGCGCCTGGAACTCAAGGTCTTGGCTGATGTCGGCCTGCTGGGCCTGCCGAACGCGGGCAAATCCACTTTCATCACGCGCGTTTCCAACGCTCGTCCGAAGATCGCGGATTACCCCTTCACGACGCTGCACCCCAACCTCGGTGTCGTACGCACCTCCGAAGCGCACAGTTTCGTCGTGGCCGACATTCCCGGCCTGATCGAAGGTGCCTCGGAAGGCGCTGGCCTGGGCCACCGTTTCCTGCGCCACCTGGCGCGTACCCGTGTGCTGCTGCATCTGGTGGATGTGTCTTCGCCCGATCCGGATATCGACCCGCTGCCGCAAGCAGTCGCCGATGCCCGCGCCATCGTCGAGGAATTGCGCCGCTATGACCCGGAGCTGTACGCCAAACCGCGCTGGCTCGTGCTCAACAAGCTGGACATGCAAGAAAATCCGGAAGCCCTGCGCGATGCCTTCGTGCGCGAACTGGGCTGGGAAGGCCCGGTCTATGGCATTTCCGCTCTGACCGGTGACGGCATCCAGCCCTTGCTGTGGGCCTTGCAGGAATACGTCGATCAGGCGCGCCGTGAAGCAGACGAAGCCCAAGCTCGCGCTGACGGCACCTACGTCGAATCAGACCCTCGCTTCGACGAAGCACGCCAGCTATCCGATGCGCCGTCGCCTGCGGACGACACCCACAGCACCGCCGAGCCCCCGGCCGAGCCGCGATAAGTCATAATTCCTGCCTGCCCCCGGCCTGCGCAAGCACGCCGGGGTTTTCCGCCATCTTCTCTACGCTGTTGCGCCCGCTGCTTCCATGGCTTCCGCTCCTGTCTCCGTCATCGCCTCCGCCGACCGCCTGGTGGTCAAGGTAGGTTCGTCCCTGGTCACCAATGAAGGCCGCGGCCTGGACCTGGCCGCGCTGGGCAATTGGGCCCGCCAGATTGCCGCGCTGCATGCTGCCGGCAAGCAGGTCGTGCTGGTGTCCAGCGGCGCCATTGCCGAGGGCCTGGCGCGCCTGGGCTGGCTGCAACGCCCCAAAATCATGCACGAGCTGCAGGCCGCCGCCGCCGTCGGCCAGATGGGCTTGGCGCAAGCCTATGAGGCCGCCTTTGCCCGGCACGGGCTGCGCACCGCGCAGATCCTGCTGACGCACGAAGACCTCGCAGACCGCACCCGCTATCTGAACGCACGCTCCACGCTGTTCGAGCTGCTGCGCCTGGGGGTAGTCCCCATCATCAACGAAAACGATACCGTCGTGACCGACGAAATCCGCGTGGGTGACAACGACACGCTGGGCGCGCTGGTTACCCATCTGGTCGATGCCGACGCGCTGATCATCCTGACCGACCAGCGTGGCCTGTACTCCGCCGACCCACGCAAGAATCCGGAAGCCCGTTTTATTTCGCACGCAGAAGCCGGCTCGCCCGAACTGGAAGCCATGGCTGGCGGCGCAGGCAGCAATGTGGGCACCGGCGGCATGCTCACCAAGATCCTGGCCGCCAAACGCGCCGCCCACAGCGGCGCCCATACGCTCATTGCCTCGGGCCGCGAACATGATGTGCTCATCCGCCTGGCGGAAGGCGAATGCATAGGCACGGAACTGCATGCCAGTGCCCAATCGCTGTCATCGCGCAAGCAATGGCTGGCCGATCACCTGCGCCTGCGTGGACAGCTGGTACTGGATCCCGGCGCCGCCCGCGCCGTAGCCAAGGAAGGAAAAAGCCTGCTGCCCATCGGCGTGGTGCAGGCGCATGGCGAATTCGAACGCGGCGATGCCGTCGCCTGCGTGGATGCCTCCGGCCGTGAAATCGCCCGTGGCCTGGTCAACTACAACGCCTCGGACACCCGGCGCCTGCTGCGCCAACCCTCCTCGCGCATTGCTGATATCCTGGGCGAAGAAGCCAACTCACCGGAACTGATCCACAGAGACAATCTGGTGCTCGTGAATTAGGCCTGCCGACGCCCCCAGCAAAGGTCCCCATGGAACGCCCTGCCGATCTCCCGAACATCCCGCTCAATGACATCGCGCTGTTCGTCGAGGTCGCACGGCGCAAGAGCTTTTCGCGCGCCGGCGAAGCCCTGGGAATTCCTACCTCCACGCTCTCGCGCCGGATCACCGAACTGGAAAAAACGCTGGGCCTGAAGCTGCTCAACCGCAGCACACGCCGCATCGAGCTGACCGAAGCTGGCGACCTGTACTTCCAGCGCTGCCGCTACCTGATCGACGAGGCACGCATTGCTCACGAGCAGATACTCGGGCAGCTATCCCAGCCACAAGGGCGCTTGCATATTTCCATGCCTATCAGCCTGGGCACCCTGCTGCTGCCGGATCTGCTACCCGCGCTGCAGCAGGCGCACCCCGGCCTGGAATTCGAGTTCGACATGAACATCGGGCTGGTCGATAGCATCAGCAATCCCTATGACCTGATCCTGCGCATGGGCCCGCAGCCCGATTCCGACCTGGTGCTGCACCACATCCACTCCATGCCGCACCAGCTCTATGCCTCGGCAGACTATCTGGCGCGCCACGGCTACCCACGCCATCCTTCCGACTTGAGCCAGCATGTCTGCCTGCGCCCTGACATGAGCCCGGAAAAGGCCACCTGGCGCCTGACACGCGGCGATGAGCAGGAACGCGTGACCGTCCACGGCCCCATCGCCGTAAACAATATTGCCATGCTGCTGCGGCTGGCCGAACGCGGCCTGGGTATCACGCGGCTGCCGGTTCTGCAGCTGCCGCACCTGGATCTTTCACAGCGGCTGGCCGCCAGACATCTGGTTCGCATCCTGCCGGATTGGGAAATGGAGGCACTGCCCCTCTATGCCCTGTTGCCTTCGCGCGTACTGCCAGCCAAAACCAAGGCCTTCCTGACCTTTCTGCAACAGGCCTTGAGCAAAGACGGCCACCCTGGCACGGAACGTACCCGCTCGGTGTCGGATATCTTCTTTTTATAAGTCCAGGCAAAGCAACGCCGGCCCCAGGCCGGCGATATCTTTAGTTGCAGCCGCATCCAGGCCTGCAGCACTGCCAAGGCGGCAATGCCATCGGGCCACGGCCAGAGCGGCACTCAGCGCGAATCTTCGTCGAAGGCGCAAACGGTATAGAGCGGGGTACCAGTGGCCGCGATCGAGGTCGAACCGCCCAGCTCCGGCAAGTCGATAATGCCTGCTGCCTCAACGACATTGGCGCCCATGCGCTGCAGCAGCTTGATGGCCGCCAGCATCGTGCCGCCCGTTGCGATCAGGTCGTCAACCAGCAGGACGCGCTGGCCGGTCTTGACCGCATCCGCATGAATTTCCACCGTCGCATTACCATACTCCAGCGAGTAGTCTTCCGACAGGGTCTCGTAGGGCAGCTTGCCTTTCTTGCGCACCGGCACAAAGCCCAGATTCAGCTCATAGGCCAGCACACTGCCGACGATAAAGCCACGCGCATCCACACCTGCGACCAGATCCAGGCGTTGACGCATGTAGCGGTACACAAACAGGTCGATCAGAATCCGGAAGGTACGCGGATCCTGCAGGACCGGTGTGATATCCCTGAAGGTCACGCCAGGTTTGGGCCAATTCGGCACACTGCGTATCGTCCGGCGAATCAAGGCCTCAAGATCGGTTTGCATGTTGCTGTCACAAAAGGAAAAACTAAAGGAAAAACTCAAGACTGCGCCACTATAACTCCCCGGACATGACATGACTACTGAGACGTTCCACATAACAACAACACTGTGCAACACCCTCTGCCATGCAAACAAAAACGTCCGCCCCGGATAGGGAACGAACGTTTCTGCTATTCCGGCGAGCCCGCCGCCCGCCCATGCCCATGTCAACGCCAGCCGGCATCATGCCGGCGGCATGGCATCAGTTTGCCTTCAAGCGATGCAGGACGCCATCACGCAGCTCCAGGACACGGTCTGCCGCCCCTTCAGGCAGGCGCGCATGCGTCACCAGCAGCACGGCACGGCCCCGGGCCGCGCTCGCCAGATCGGACAAAAAGGCGTGTTCAGCCTCTGCATCCAGACCTTGCGTGGGCTCATCCAGCGCCAATACCTGCGCCGGCGACAGCAAGGCACGAGCCAGACACAGGCGACGCGCCTGCCCGGCAGACAGAGTCCGGCCGGTTTCGCCCGTCCAGGTATCCAGGCCGTCCGGCAAGGAGCGCACGAAATCTCCCAGCCGGGCATCGTCCAGCGCCTGCCAGAGCGTCGCGTCGTCCGCTTCAGGCGCGCCGATCTGCAGATTGCTGCGGATCGTGCCCAGGAACACAGGCTCATGCTGCGACAGCAGTGCCACGCGGGCATGCACCTCTTCCTGGCGCGCCTCGCACAGCGGCACACCACCAAAACTGACCGTCCCCAGTCGTGGATCCGCCAGGCGCAGCAAAAGGCTCAACAGCGTGGATTTCCCGGCGCCGCTGGCACCGACCACCGCCACCAGCTCACCCGGCGACAAGGTCAGGTTCAGTCCGCGCAGGACATCGCCGCCACGCTCTTCACCCGCTTTTCCGTAGGCGTAGAACACCTGATCGAACACCACCTCTCCGTGTTGCGGCAGGGCCACCGGATGCGCGGGATCGACGATCTGCGGCGGCTCGGCCGCCAGCGCTTCGATACGCTGCGCCGCCGCAGCCGCGGCCCCCAGACGTGAAGCACCGCGCATGATCGGGCCGACAACCTCGAAAACCCCCAGCACCGCCAGTACCAGCCCGGCCAGCACAGGTCCGCTCACCTCACCGTTACGCAGTGGTTCGATACCAAAATACAGCACCGCTACCACACACAGGCCCGCCACGGCCTGCAGCACCAGCTGCCCGGCTGACCCGATGGCGGCCTGGCGCTCACGCGCCACCGCCGCTTCCAGGCAACTGGCGGCAAAGGCACGGCGAGCCTGCCCTGCGGCATCCAAGGCCAGCAGGTCGGCGTGCGCCTGCACGGCTTCCAGCACACCGTCCCGCAGCGCTGCAGACGTCTGTTGCACCACTGCGCCGGGCCGCTTGGCGCTGCGCGCCAGCCAGGCCGGCACCACCAGCGTGGCCAGCAGGATTCCTGCCAGCAGCACCAATGCTGCGGCCGGCACCCAGGCGCCCAGTACGGCGACCAGGATCCCCCCCACGCACAGCGCGGTAATGATGGGCGCAATGGCAAACAGATAGACAGTGTCCAGCGCATCCACATCGCCTGTCAGGCGCGCAACCAGATCGCCATCCCGGTAACGCGCCAGTTGCGCAGGATCCAGCCGCAGCAGACGGCGGAAAATATTGCCCCGCAAGTCTGCCAACAATTTGAGCGTGGCATCGTGCCCCGTCAGGCGTTCACCGTAACGCGCCAGGATTCGGATAAAGGAAAAACCACGCACCAGCGCCGACGGCGCAAACAGGTTGAAGGCCGCCCCAGCGCCAGCCAGCGCCGCGCCAGTCAGGAACCAGCCGGATACGCCCAGCAGGCCGACCCCGGCAATCAGTGCAATGATCGTCAATAGCAAGGCCAGCAGCAAACCATCACGGCGCTGGCGGTACATGGGGCCAAGCAGGCGCCACAAGGACTTCATGAACGCACCTCCCCAGCTTCCAGTGCGACTGCCGGCGCCATTCCGGATGACGCCCCCTTCCCGGCCGCCTGGGCCGTCGCCAGCGCGGCTCGCTGCACTTCATGCAGGCGCCCATCCAGCCCGAAGCGCCAGACACGATCCAATCGGCGTGCCACATCAATGTCATGCGTCGCCACCAGCAGCGTACGGCCTCGCGCAAACGCCAGAATGGCGTCCATGACACGATCACGGGTCACAGCGTCCAGGTGCGCCGTCGGCTCATCCAGCAGGATCAGGCCGGGCTCGCGCAGGAACAGACGCGCGAGCGCGACGCGCTGCGCCTGTCCGCCAGACAGGCCATAGCCACGTTGCCCCAGCCGGGTAGCCAGGCCTTGCGGCAGCTCCGCCAGGAAATCGTCCATGCCCGCCTGTGCAGCCGCTGCCATCAATTCACTGTCACTGGCATCCGGCGCAGCCAGTCGCAGGTTGCCGGCGATGCTGTCCTGATGCAAATAGGGATGTTGCCCGATCAATGCGATACGGCGGCGCAGCGCGGCCGGCTCCCAGGCCGACAAAGCCTTGCCGTCCAGCAGAATCTCGCCCGCGGCAGCCGGACGCAGCCCGGCCAGCGTTTCCAGCAACGACGATTTACCTATGCCGCTATCGCCCATCAGGGCAATGCATTCGCCCGGCGCGATAGTCAGATCACATTCACGCAGCAGCGGCGCCTCCCGTCCAGGCGCGCGCACCACCAGATTTCTCAGCACCAGGCCCGCAGCCCCATGCATGGGCGCCGCCCCTGAGGACGCCGGGCCTGCACTTTCTGCTTCCGCTGCCACGGCTGCGCTGACAGCCGGCAGGTTTTCGTAAATCGTGGCAATTTCCGCGACGGCCGCCCTGGCAGCTGCACGATCATGGTAGTGGGCAGCGAACTGGCGCAAGGGGTTATAGACTTCCGGCGCCATCAACAGACAGAACATGCCGGCCTGCAGGGTCAGGATATCCGAACGGAGCGTCACGAATCCCAGATAGGTCAGGCCGACATACAAGGCCACGCCTGCCACGCCCAGCGCCGCGAAAAACTCCAGCGTGGCGGAAGACAGAAACGCGATGCGCAGCACCGACATGGTTTTGCCACGCAGAGTTTCGCTGGCCTCCTGCACCGCATCCGCTTCGGCGCGCGCGCGGCCATAGAGCTTGAGCGTGGATAGCCCGCGCAGGCGATCGGCAAAAAAGCCGGACAGCCGCGCAAAGGCTTCCAGGTGACGGCGGCTGGCCGCTTCCGCGCCCCAGCCCACCAGGGCCATGAAGACCGGAATCAGTGGCGCCGTCAGCAACAGCAGCAGGCCGGCGACGACATCGACCGGCAAGACAACGATGGCAAAGGCCACCGGCAGGAAAGTGCCCGACACCATGGTCGGCAGATAACGGGAGAAAAAGCCATCGAAGGCCTCGACCTGCTCGACCATGACGCTGGCCAGCGCTCCCGAGGCCTGCCCGCGTGTCCATTGCGGACCACGGGCCAGCATATCGGCAAACAAGGACTGGCGTACCAGCACCTTGATGCGTTCCGCTGCCCGGATACCGGCGCGCTCCCCCACCCATGTCAGGATGGCACGCACCACGATCAAGGCAGCAATGGCAGCAATGCCCGGCAGCAAGGCGTCGCGCCCGGCCCCCTGGACAATGGCCTTATCCAGCACACTGGCCAACAGCCAGGCCTGGAAAACCAGTAACGCCCCGGCCAGCAGCGGCGCAGCCACTGCCAGTCCGAGGGCGCCCCGGGCTTGGCGCGCCAAGCCCGAAAGCCAGCGCGATTGCTCGCGCGGCAGCTTCAGCAATACCGCTGAAGGATCGTGCTCGACGCCCGCCATGTTCAGCTACGCTTGACAGCAGGTCCGACGCCACCGGGATCGGCACCGTCCAGATCCTTCTGGTGCACTTCGTACCAGAGGCCACAACCCACTGCAAATGCGCATGCCAGCGCCAATCCGAGCAACCAGGTGAGATACCACATGGACAGACTCCTTTAATAGGTGTTGGTGGTTTCGGACAGCGTGGCTGCCGAGACCTTGCCACGCATGACACGGTACACGTACGACGTGTAGGCCAGCACGATGGGCAGGAAAATGATCGTGGCGATCAGCATGACCCACAGCGTCAGATGGCTGGACGATGCATCCCAGACCGTCAGGCCGATCCCCGGCTGCGCCGACGACGGCATCAGGAACGGGAACAGCGCAAAACCGACAGTCAGAATGATACCGGCAATACTGGCGCAAGACGACAGGAAGGCCAGCATCGGACGGCGTGCCGCCAGCAGCAGGCTTGCCAACAGTGCAGCCGCCACACCCACCACAGGCGCAATCCACATCAGGGGCCAGGTTTCAAAGTTCTGCAGCCAGGCCCCCTGCTCCAGCGCCACCGTCTTGCCGGCAGGGTTGGACGGGCCATCGACACTCAGCGCAGAGGTAACGATATGGCCATCCAGATTCGCCACCCAGAAGCCGCCAGCAACAAACAGCACCGCCACCAGCAGTCCAGTCCAGATGCCCAGCTTGCGGGCTCGCGATGCAACCGGATCCACGGTACGCCAGGCCAGCAGCGTTGCGCCATGGGTAACGTGCATCAGCAGGCTCAACACACCGCACATCAGCGCAAACGGCGAGAACAGCGCGAAGAAGCTGCCCAGGTACAGCGGCCGCAGGGTGCTGGGTTCGATGGCGAACGGCAGGCCCAGGATAACGTTGCCGAATGCCACGCCGAAGACCACCGGCGCCACGACACCAGAGAAAGTCAGCACGCCGTCCCAAGTATTGCGCCACTTGGTGTTTTCGAACTTGCTGCGGTACTTGAAACCGGCAGGCCGGGTGATCAAGGCGACCAACAGCAGCATCATGGCGAGATACAGCCCCGAGAAGGAAGCGGCATACAGCGCCGGCCAGGCAGCAAAAATCGCGCCGCCGCCGGTAATCAGCCATACCTGGTTGCCTTCCCAGACCGGGCCGACCAGATTGATCATGATGCGGCGCTCTTCGTCAGTGCGCCCGATGACGGGCAGCAGCGACGCCACCCCGAGGTCAAACCCGTCCATGATGGTGAAGCCGATCAGCAGGATGCCCAGCAGCAGCCACCAGATGACACGAAGGGTAGGATAGTCAAGCAGTATCAGGGAGTTTTCCATTTCCGTGCTCCGGGTTCAATGCTGGACCGCAGGCTTGACGCCTTGTCCGGCTGCCGTGTCAGGCGTGCTGTTGGCAATGGCGGGCGCGTAGTAATCCGGGCCCTTGCGGATCGCGTGCAGCATGACCTTGGTACCGATGATGAACAGCGTCACATACAGCGCCACATAGATGGCCAGACTGATGGAAAGCTGCGTCACGCTCAGCGCCGAAGCGGCATAGGCGGTCGGCAGGATACCGTCGATCACCCAGGGCTGACGGCCGTACTCGGCCACGAACCAGCCGCACTCGATCGCTACCCAGGGGGTGAAGATGTTCCACATCAGGAACTTCAGACGGCCCGGCGTCATGGTGCCCACACGGTTCTTCACACTCAGCCAGAACATGATCGAGAAGAAGACCAGGAAGTAGAAGCCCAGTGCGACCATGATGCGGAAGCCGTAGAACAGCGGCCACACATCCGGCAGCGTGTCGCGCGCAGCCATGGCGATTTCTTCCGGCGTGGCATTGGCGATGTCGTCACGGTACTTCTTCAGCAACAGACCGTAGCCCAGGTTGCGCCAATTTTCAGTGAAGTAGGTCTTGGCTTCGATGTCTTCAGGGTTGTTGCGCACAGCGTCCAGGGCGACATAGGCCTTGATACCTTCTGCCACACGGCCTTCGGCGCGTTCGATCAGCTCGTGAATGCCAGGCATGACTTCCGTGAAGGAGCGCGTACCGATCAGGCCCATGACCCAGGGAATCTGGATCGAGAAGTCGTTCTTCATTTCCGCCTGGTTGGGGATGGCGATCACATTGAAGGGCGCGGGCGCGGGTTCGGTTTCCCACATGGCTTCCAGCGCAGCAATCTTCATTTGCTGGTGTTCGCCGATCAGGTAACCGCTTTCGTCGCCCAGCGTGATGGAACCCAGCGATACCAGCATGCCGAAGGCAGAACCCACCAGAATGGAACGCTTGGCCAGATCAACGTTGCGGCGACGCAGCAGGTACCAGGCGCTGACGGCAACGAGGAACATGGAACCGGTGATGTAGCCGGCAATGACAGTGTGCAGGAACTTGGCCTGTGCCACCGGATTGAGGATGACCTCGATGAAGCTGGTCATCTCCATACGCATGGTGTCGGGATTGAAGATGGCGCCCACCGGATATTGCATCCAGCCATTGGCCACCAGAATCCACAATGCGGAGAAGTTCGTGCCCAGCGCGACCAGCCAGGTCACGATCAGGTGGGCGCGCTTGGACATGCGGTTCCAGCCGAAGAAGAACAGGCCGATGAAGGTCGCTTCCAGGAAGAACGCCATCAGGCCTTCGATGGCCAGCGGCGCACCGAAGATATCACCGACGTAATGGCTGTAGTAAGACCAGTTCATGCCGAACTGGAACTCCATGACCACGCCGGTACCGACGCCAATGGCGAAGTTGATGCCGAACAGCGTGCCCCAGAACAGGGTCATGCGGCGCCAGATGTCCTTGCCGGAAACAAAGTAGATGGTTTCCATGATGGCGAGCAGGAACGACAGCCCGAGCGTCAATGGCACGAAAATAAAGTGGAAAAGCGCCGTCGCGGCGAACTGCAGGCGCGACAGACCTACGACGTCGAATTCAAACATGGCCGGCCTCTTCTTGCATGCGGGCCCGGCTACAGGGAGCTGCCGAGGCCCGGGTCCGGGTCGCCTGCGGGACAGCAGTCATTAAAAGGGTGTGCATGGTTTCAACTCGCGCGTACTTTTCCACTCAGTTTTCCGGCAAGACCGAGCACCTTCTGCACCTTGCTTCCCAGGCGCATCAGGCTCTCCAGAGTTTCCGGCGGCAGCCGGTGGACCTCATCGAACCAGCCGGTAGATAGTTCAATAAGCTCCAGCATTTCCGTCATGCGTTGCTGCGCGTAGGCTTCCTTGCCGTCCGCAGGCGGTTCCAGCAAAGCATCGCGCAAGAGCGACATGGTCGGATCAATCTCGCGTTTGCGTTTTTCTTCGACCAGGATGCGGAAAATTTCCCAGACATCCTTGGGCGACTCAAAGAAATCACGCCTGTCCCCGACTTTGTGCACCAGCTTCACCAGGCGCCAGGATTGCAGCTCCTTCAGTCCCATGCTGACGTTGGAGCGCGAAAATCCCAGTGCGTCGCCGATATCGTCGGCACACAAGGGATCCGGCGCCAGAAACAACAAGGCATACATCTGACCCACCGTGCGATTAACTCCCCAGCGGCTGCCCATCTCACCAAAATGAAGAATGAAGCGCTGAATTTGCGGGCTGAGCTCCTGCATCCGGAGGTCCTTTCTTAATGTCTTGTTACATTGATTTCTGTATTTACTGAAATTATCGAACATTCGAACACAGAACGCAAACTTGCGCATTGACGAATATCAAGCCCCTGCGGCCCCGATGTGCACTTGCAACAATTCTGGGCGGCCAATGTGACTTTTCCTTATTCCGCCACTGGCGGCGCAGCATTCCGGCAACAGTCGCATCATACGAATCGCCGCGCATACCGCTCTTGTCCCATATCAAATCCCGCTCAAAGGCCCGCGCCCGTACCCACACCCGGCGCAGCAGAAATCTGTGCATGAATGATGGATTGCTCATGATTTCAACTACCTGCAGCATCCGCCAGCGGCCGGCCCGGCTGTCATTTTCCGGATCAGCGCCCGTTCGTCCGCCAGCAACGCGCCGACATGCCCCTCCCTGGGCTCGACATGCCTTTGCAGATGCCTTTAACTCTGGCCCCGCTGTGAGTAGAATCATTAATCAACCCTGCGCGCCCCTTGTGCCCCCGCCTGCACCAGGCATGACATGATCGAATTCCAGCACGTATTCAAATCCTACGGACAAAGCGCCAATATCCTGGCCGACGTCAGTTTTCACGTGACGGCCGGTGAATTTGTCTTTGTGTCCGGCCCATCCGGCGCAGGCAAATCGACGCTGCTCAAATTGGTGGGCGGCCTGGAAGATGCCAGCCGTGGCCGTATCGTGGTCAGCGGCCAGCAGCTGCAGGCGCTGCCCGCACGGGCGCGGCCCTATCTGCGCCGCGCCGTCGGCGTGATCCTGCAGGACACGCACCTGCTCTATGACCGCAGCGCCTTCGAGAACGTGATGCTGCCGCTGGCAGTCATGGGCCTGCCGCGCGCGCAGGCTGCCGCCCGAGCGCGTGCCGCCATGGAAAAAGTCGGTCTGTCGAACAAAGAAATGCTCAACCCCATTGCGTTATCCGGTGGCGAGCAGCAGCGGCTGGCCATTGCGCGCGCCATCGTCAACCGCCCTGCCATCCTGATCGCCGACGAGCCGACTGCCAATCTCGACCAGGACAACGCCCGTCGCATCATGAATGTTTTTCGCGATTTCAACCGTGTCGGCGTGACATTGCTGATTGCCTCGCACGATGAAGCGCTCATGGCGCATTACGCCAGCCGCAAGTTGGTGCTGGAAACCGGCGGCCGCTTTCGTGATGCCGGCCGCCTGGAGGCCCAGCCATGAACAGCCTGCTGCGGCAACACCGCTATGCCCTGGGCATCGCCCTGCAGCGCCTGGTGCGCCAGCCGTTCTCGTCATTGGCCAATCTGTGCATCATGGCACTGGCGCTTTGCCTGCCCGTGCTGGGCGCAGCCATCCTGGACGCCGCCCGCCCCGTGACCCGCGACCTTTCCGTCGCGCCGGAACTGACGATCTTCATGCGCGTGGACGCACCGCGCGATGCCAGCGCGCAAGTGCTGGAGCGGGTGCGCACCGCCGGCGACGCCGGCATTCAATCCGCCCGGCTGATCACCAAGGAAAATGCCCTGTCCTCGCTACAACGCACGCCGGGCTGGCGCGAAGCCCTGGCCGTGCTGCCGGACAACCCACTGCCAGATGCCATTACCGTCACCTTCGCTGCCGGCCCGAATGCGACAGAAACCGCAAGCGACCTCGCCCGGCAATGGCAGGCCTGGCCGGACGTTGACCGGGTACAGCTGGACAGCGCCTGGATGCAGCGCCTGGAAGCCCTGGCCAGCACGGCCCGCATCGCCTTGCTGCTGCTGGCCGTTGCCGTTGGCCTGGTGGTGCTGGCAACCGTATTCAACACCGTCCGCATGCAGGCGCTGACACAACGGGAAGAAATCGCGGTCGCCCGCCTCGTCGGCGCCACGGAATCCTTCGTGCGCCGACCATTTCTGTATCAAGGCGCCTTGAGTGGCTTGCTGGCGTCGTTGCTGGCGCTGGTCTTTGCCGCCCTGGCATTGCGCCCCATGAACACCGCCCTCACCCGCCTGGCGCAAAGCTACGACACCAGCATCGTCTTGCAACTGCCGGCCCCGGCGGAGTTGTTACCTGCCATCATCGTCACCGCTGCGCTGTGCGCGCTGGCGGCGCGCTGGTCAGTCACACGCAACACCCGCTTCTGAGGCCGCCACCGACGGTTTTCAACGCTTGCCGTCGGCAATCAGGCGCAGCGCCAGGCCTGCCAGCACCGTGCCCATGAGCCAGCGCTGAACCGCCAGCCAGCGCGGACGGCGTGCCAGAAAGACGGCAATGCTGCCCGCTGCGATAGCAATGATGGCATTGATCGTTATGCTGATTGCGATCTGTGCGCCGCCCAGGACCAGCGATTGCGCCAGAACACTGCCATGCCCCGGCTGAATGAATTGCGGCAGCAAAGACAGGTACATCACGGCAATCTTCGGATTCAGCAGATTGGTCACAAAACCCATCATGAACAGCTTGCGTGGCGAATCCTTCTGCAAAGCCGTGACCTGAAACGGTGAACGCCCGCCCGGCTTCAAGGTTTGCCAGGCCAGATACAACAGGTAAGCCGCACCGGCGACGCGCAAGGCGTCATAGGCATAAGGCACGGCCATCACGAGCGCCGTAATACCGAAGGCAGCGCACAGCATGTAAAACACGAAACCCAACGCCACACCACCGAGTGAAATCAGACCTGCCATGCGGCCCTGGCAGATAGAACGGGAAATCAGGTAGATCATGTTCGGTCCGGGTGTCAGGGCCATACCGAGCGCAATGGCAGAAAAGGCCAGAAGATATGAGAGATCCGGCATGAGGGTCGTCCTTTCAGGGAAGTGAATCGGGCGGCCGATTCCACTTCTGGCGATCTTATACCTATTGAAACCGGTCGCCTATCCACCCCCCGCATGCAAAAACCGGCCGCGTCGCCAACCCGACGGCAAGGCGCCCTCCAAAGCGGTGCTGGGCCCAACACCGGCAGCATCCTGGGTCTTGCGCCTGACCATGATGGCCGACCCGGCACATCAAGCCCTTATCTCGCCATGGCAGGCTGCCTGCCCGGCCGCCAGAACCGTAAAAACATACAAATCAGTCTTATTTTCAGACGCTTGAACCAGATAGCAAATCGTCACTTTCAAGTCACATCCGACACGCATCATTCGGCCTGCGCGGCGTTCAGACGCCACTGTTTTTACCCTGCTGCCAAGGATGATTTCCGCATGAACGAACTCGACCTCGACGATATCTCGTCCAACCCCTCCAAAGCCCGCTCCTTCAACGAGGTTGTCAGTGTTGCCCACGCTCGCCGCGGCTTCCTGAAAACCGGTCTGGGCATGGGCGCCGTCGGCTTCTTCGGCAGCAGCCTGGCAGCCTGTGGCGGCAGCAGCGACAACGACGACGACAATAATGGCGGCGGCGATACGGACGGCTCGGCCCTGCCCAAGCTCGATGCCGAACAGATCAAGGCGTTCAAAGGCATTCCCTACAGCACCGATGACACCATCACCCTGCCGGAAGGCTATGCCAGCGCCGTCATCACGCGCTGGGGCGACCCGCTGCACGTTTACTCCCCCGCATTCAAGGGCGATGCCAGCGACGGCGGCACGGCCCAGTCCCTGCAGATCGGCTACAACCACGACGGCATGCATTTCTTCCCGATCGACGGCAGCAACAGCATCTCGGGCAGCAGCACGGAAGGCCTGCTGGTCACGAACCACGAATACATTACCCCGCACTTCTTCTTCCCCAAAGGGATCGAACCCGGCAAGGCCGGCTGGAACCTCGACTGGGTGCGCAAATCGCAACATGCGCAGGGCGCATCGGTCAAGCACATCCGCCTGAACGGCCAGGGTAATTGGGAAATGGTGCAGGACTCGCGCTACAACCGCAGCGTCAATGCGACCACGCTGATGCAGCTGGTCGGCCCTGCCGCCGGCAGCCGCCTGGCCAAGACCCACGCCGACCCGGAAGGCCGCTACGCCTATGGTACCTATGGCAACTGCGGCAACGGCCATACCTTCTGGAACACCTACCTGACCTGTGAAGAAAACTTCACTGACTACTTCGGCGTGGGCACCAAAGACGCCAACGCCGTCGATTACGTCGATGCGGAACAAAAAGCGCACCTGCAGCGCTACAAGGGTAGCGGCAAGACCTCCAGCAGTTCCTACAAATGGGACACGCACGATTCACGCTTCGACTGGAGCGAAGAGCCCAACGAAGCCAACCGCTTCGGCTGGGTGGTGGAAATCAATCCCTTCGACCCGTCCTCCGCCCCCAAGAAGCTGACCGCGCTGGGCCGCTTCAAGCATGAGAACGCCGCCATCACCCTGGCGGATGACAAGCGCGTCGTCATTTACATGGGCGACGACCAGGTCAGCGAATACATCTACAAATTCGTTTCCAACGGGAAGTACGACCCTGCCACGCCCGCGCTGAACCACCAGTTGCTGCACGAAGGCACGCTGTATGTCGCCATTTTCGATAACGGCGACACCAGCGGCGATTTCGCCGGCGTCGGCCGCTGGGTTCCGCTGACGCTGGACACCCCGACGCTCGACGGCAAGCGCCTGGGGGATCTGTTCAACAACGATATGGGTGAACTGCTGATCAAGACACGCCAGGCGGCCGATGCCGTGGGCGCTACCCCCATGGACCGCCCCGAATGGGTCGCCGTGCATCCGGACACCCGCGAGGCCTATGTCACGCTGACCAACAACAGTTCGCGCGGCAACGGCAAGGAACGCTATCCTGGCGGCCCGCTGCACCCGGAAGCCAATGATGCCAACCCGCGCAACGGCAACAAGTATGGCCAGATCGTGCGCTGGCGTGAAGCTGGCGGCGACCCCGCCAACCTGAGCTTCGAATGGGACATCTTCGTGCTGGCCGGCAACCCGAACGTCTATCCGGAAGGGGATCTGCGCGCCGGCTCCGCCAACATCACCAAGGACAACACCTTTAACAGCCCGGACGGCCTGGCTTTCGATCCGCGCGGCCTGCTGTGGATCCAGACGGACGGCAGCTATGACAACAGCGGGGATTACGAAGGCCAGGGCAACAACCAGATGCTGGTGGCCGACCCGGTCTCCAAGGAAATCCGCCGCTTCATGGTAGGCCCAAAGGGTTGCGAAGTCACCGGCGTGACCTGGACACCGGACATGAAGTACCTGTTCATCAACATCCAGCACCCCGGCGAAGGCGCCAGTGTCAGCGCCTCGCAAGCGGATCCCACTGCCATTTCCCGCTGGCCGGACGGCGCCAAGGCCACGCGTCCGCGCCCCGCGACAGTGGTGATCTGGCGCAAGGACGGCGGCCTGGTCGGCACCTTCCCCGAAGCCACGGCCAAGGGCTGAGGCACAGCCTGCGGGCCGGCTGCAATGTTCAGCCGGCCCGGGCCGGTGCGATAATCCTGGCCATGGATATCGCCCCTCGTATCATTGACTGGCAAGCCAGGGCCGGCCGCCACGGCCTGCCCTGGCAACAGACCCGCGACCCGTACCGGGTCTGGCTCTCTGAAATCATGCTGCAGCAAACCCAGGTCAGTACCGTCCTGGGCTATTACGCACGCTTTCTTGAGCGCTTTCCCGACATCGGCGCCCTGGCCGCTGCCAGCCAGGAAGAAGTCATGCCCTACTGGGCCGGGCTGGGTTACTACGCACGTGCGCGCAATCTGCACCGCTGCGCCCAGACCATTATGGCCGACTGGCAAGGACAATTTCCCCGAGATCCGGCAGACATAGAAACCTTGCCCGGCATCGGCCGCTCGACAGCCGCAGCCATTGCAGCATTTTCCTGGGACCGCCGTGCCGCCATCCTCGATGGCAACGTCAAACGGGTCTTTGCACGCTATTTTGGTATCGAAGGGGATCCGTCCAAGCGTGAAACCGAAAAACGGTTGTGGGAAATCGCCGATGCCGCCCTGCCCGGCGCCGGCCAACACGACCCTGGCATGCCTGCCTACACCCAGGGATTGATGGATCTGGGTGCGACGGTTTGCACCCGTGGCATGCCGTCCTGTTGCCAGTGTCCGCTGGAACATGGCTGTTCTGCCCGGCAAACCGGCCGCCAGCAGGAGCTGCCGACGCCCAAGGCACGCAAAGCCATCCCGGAAAAAACGACCGCCATGCTGGTGATTCAGGCCAGCGGGCAGATACTGCTGCAATTACGGCCACAGCAAGGCATCTGGGGCGGCCTGTGGAGCCTGCCCGAATTCAGCAGCGATACCGCACCCACCCATGCCTTGCAGGCGCTCTGCGGCACGGTCTCGGCCAGTTTCAGCACGCTGGCGCCGTTTTCCCATGTGTTCACGCACTATCGGCTGCTGGCGCAGCCCTGTCTGGTCGAACTGGCCCAGCCCTGTGCGCCCCCCGCCGACTGCCGCTGGTTCGATCTTAATACGCTGGCGCAACTGGCCTTGCCTCGCCCGGTGGAAAAACTGCTGTCGGGCCTCTATGGCCAGGCCCCCAGCCTGTTGCCTGCCTGAGCTGCCGCGCGCCGCCATCCGCCTGCCTCGGGCTACCTTCAGCCTAGGCAAGGCGCTTTGCTTCAATCCCTGGGCGGGCGGTAGCGCGCAATGCTCATCATGATGCCGCAGGCGACGCCCAGTGTCACCAGGGCCGTGCCCCCATAGCTCATGAAGGGCAAAGGCACGCCCACCACGGGCAGAATCCCCGTCACCATGCCAATATTGACGAAAACATAGGCACAGAACATCATGGACAGCGCACCGGCCATCAAGCGCCCGAAGTGCGTCGCCGCGCTGCTGGCTATCACCAGGCCGCGCGCAATCAGCAAACCATACAGCACCAGCAGCAGGATTCCACCATACATGCCGAACTCCTCGGCATAGACGGCAAAGACGAAGTCCGTGGTCCGTTCCGGGATGAAATCCAGGTGGGTCTGCGTACCGCGCATATAACCCTTGCCATACAGCCCTCCGGAACCCACGGCCACCATGGACTGTATCGTGTGGAACCCCCGGCCTAATGGGTCCGACCCAGGATTGAGCAAGGTGCAGACACGGTGTTTCTGGTAGTCGTGCAGCACGACCCAATCCACTTCCGGCTCGCACAGATAGGGTTCGTTATAGATCAGTGCACCCAGCCCCAGCACCCCGACAATCAATACCGGCGCCAGCAACTTGAAAGACAGCCCGGCAAAGTAGATCGCGCAGAAACCTGCCGCAAAAACCAGCAGCGCGGTCCCCAGATCAGGCTGTTTGACGATCAGCAGAAAGGGCACCAGCAACAGAACGCCTGCCAGCAGCATGTCACGCAGGCGCAGCACGCCATCGCCCCGATGGAAGTGCCAGGCCAGCATGAGCGGCACGGCAATCTTCATCATTTCCGAAGGCTGTACCCGAATGATGCCCAGATTCAGCCAGCGCTGCGCCCCCAGGCTGGTTTCCCCTATCAGCTCCACGGCCAGCAGCAGCACCACACCCACGATATAGAACGGCACGGCAAAGCGCATCAGCTGGGGCGGCGGCACCATGGCCACGACCCACATGGCTGCGAATGCAATCAGAAAATTGCGGGCCTGATCCGCAAAGCGCCAATCGGTGCTGCCCACCGCCGAATGCATGACGATCAGCCCCATCGCCGCCATCATGCACAGAATCATCAACAGCGGCCAGTCGAGCACGCTGAACATGTACCGGATACCTGCCAGGATACGTTTCATCCCCGGCCCCCCTGTGCGCGCGCCTTGCTGCCGGCCGCTGCCGCACCGGCAGCGGCGCCGGTGTCGGCCGAGGGCGTGCCTTCTCCGGCGGCATCCGCCGACTTGGCCGCCGCCTCAGCGGCTTCGCGTGCCAGCTCGGGCCGCTCGACCAGCCAATAATCCAGTACCTTGCGGGCAATCGGCGCGGCCGAACGCCCGCCCCAGCCCGCGTTTTCCACCAGGACGGCAACGGCAATGGACGGTTTTTCCGCCGGCGCGAACGCAATGAATACCCCATGGTCGCGCAAACGCTCGTCAATGGCCTCGGCCCGGTACTTGGTGCCGCGCAGACTGAACACCTGGGCCGTTCCTGTCTTGCCGCCCGCCTGATAGGGCGTATTGGCAAATGCCGACCGCGCCGTCCCGGCCTTGACGGTCTCCACCATGGCCCGGCGTATCACGTTCACATTCTCCGGCTTCAGGTCGAGCACATGCTCCGGCTTGTTGGGCAATGGCTGCTGCAGGCCTGTGGCCGCGTTCTGCAAAGCCTGCACCAGCCGGGGTGTCATGTATTTACCGCCATTGGCCAGTACCGCCGTTGCCTGCGCCAGCTGCAACAACGTGAAGGAGTTATAGCCTTGCCCCACGGCAATCGAGACGGTTTCGCCGGCATACCAGCGCTGCTGCGCGGGCTCACGGTAAGCACGCCGCTTCCAGTCGCGCGAAGGCAGCACCCCGGCTTTTTCACCGTCCAGGTCGATACCCGTTATCCGGCCAAAGCCGAAGGGCTCCATGAAATCATGCAAGGCATCCACGCCGATTTCCGGCCCCAGCGCATAGAAATACGTGTCCGACGACACGACCAGCGCCCGCGTCATGTCGATGGAACCGTAGGCAGCCGACCCGGCATTGCGGAAGCGCTGGCCGCCGAACTCATAATAGCCAGGGTCGAAGATACGGTCTGAGGGCTTGCGCTTGCCCATTTCCAGGGCCGCCAGCGCGACAAAAGGCTTGTAGGTCGAACCAATGGGATAGGTGCCGAACAAGGGCCGGTTGATCAAAGGCCGATCCGGCGATTCATTGAGACGACGCCAATTGGCAACGTCGATCCCGTCGATGAACAGGTTCGGATCGAACGACGGCTGCGAGACAAATGCCAGCACATCGCCAGTCTCCGGCTCGATCGCCACCAGCGCGCCCCGACGGCCCTCAAACGCCTCCTCCGCCACTTTCTGCAGGTGGATATCCAGCGACAAATACAGATTCTGCCCCGGCTCTGGCAGAGTGCGGCGCAATATCCGCACCGGCCGGCCACGCGCGGTGACTTCGACTTCCTCTATGCCGGTACGGCCATGCAGCGCTTCTTCCCAAGTTTTCTCCAGGCCTTTCTTGCCGATGACATCGGTACCGCGGTAATTGCCCAGCTGGCCACGTTCTTCGAGATTGGCGAAATCCTGTTCGGACAAACGGCCCACATAGCCGATCACATGCGCGGCCACTTCGCCATAGGGATACTCTCGCACCCAGCGTGCCTTGATTTCCACGCCGGGGAAACGGAACGACTGTGCCGCAAACCAGGCCGCTTCGGTATCGTTCAGGTTATTGCGCAGCACGATGCTGGTATAGCGTCCGCTTTCCCCAACCCGCCGCTTGAACCGACGCCGCTCCGATTCACCGACATGCACGACCTCGCCCAGGTCATCGAGCATTTGGTCGATATCCCCGGCATGGGCAGGCACCACCTCCAGCGTGTAGCTGCGGTAGTTGCGCGCCAGCACTTCGCCATTGCGGTCACGGATCTCGCCGCGCCTGGGTGTAATCGGCGCCACCGAAATGCGGTTGCTTTCGGCGCGTGCCGAAAGATTGTCATAACGCACGACCTGAAGGTAATAAAAGCGCCAGACCAGAATGCCGAACAGCACCAGGATGAACACACCGGCAATCAGCACGCGCAGGCCGAAGCGCTCCTTCAGCTGCTTGGATGTGTGCTTGAATTCAAACATGGTACGTTCAAGGCTGCCGCCAGGCCGGCACGGCGATCATGCCAGTGGCGCAGGGCGCCAGGCGCTCCGCAAAGAAATGTCCCGGCCCGATCATCCACACCGCCGGATCGCCGCTATGTCCTGTCATCAGCGCACCGTACCGTCAGTCTCGTCAATCCGACGCTGCGGCAACAGCAGCACCCAGCCCAGCACCGGCCACAACAAACCGGTCAGGATCGCGCCTTGCAGCCAGACCCAACCTGGCCAGGCGCCCATCAGCCAGGCCGATACCATCAACCCCAACAGCGTCGCCGCCACGAAAATCGGCAACATATGCAAGGCCTGGCGCAGCAGATCAAAACGCTGCAAACGACGGTGCAGCGCCTGAGCGCCATAAACCACCAGCACATAGATCAGCGCATGCTGCCCCAGCAATACGGTGTCGTGGACATCCATCAGGACGCCAAATACAAAGGCGACCAGCATCCCCACTCGGCTCGGCTCATGAACCGCCCAGAACGCCAGAGCCAACAGCAGCAGATCCGGCGAGCTGGGCCAGGCGCGCCATGGCAGCAGGGACAACAGCCAGAAGCCGATCAAGGTTCCCCAGACAAACCAGGTGCGCGCCGGCATCAGGATGTCATCTTCGACAATCCGGGAGCGCGGTACCGGCGGCCTGCCGGAACGCGTCCGCGCCCGCACGGCAGCGCCCTCACGTTTCCCCGTCATGGCGCCCCCTCGGTGGCAAGGCCTTCGGCACGGGGTTCGGCCTCGCCATCCAGCAGCACCAGGAAGTGCCGGTAGCGTTCCGGGTGTGACAAGGGTTCACCCACCGCGCTGGCAAAACCGGACTCGGTGTCCCGCTCCACCCGCTCGATACGTGCCACCGGCAGGCCTGCGGGGAAGAAGCCACCCAGGCCGCTGGTGACCAGCACATCGCCTTCGGTAATGTCGTCGTCAGCCGAAAGGTAGCGCACCTCCACCTTGCCCGGCGATTTACCGCCGAAGGCGATCAGGCGCAAACCATTGCGCAGCGACTGCACCGGGATGGACACGCCCTCGTCGGTCAGCAGCGCGGCTTCGGCCGTCATCGGCGTGGTACGCACGATCTGGCCGACGACCCCGCCTTCGTCGATGACAGGCATGCCGGGCGCAATCCCGCTGGATGCCCCTTTATCGAACACCAGCCGCCGGTTATAGACACTCAGGGGCTCATACATGACCTGCACCACGACGGCGCCACGGCCCGCCGGGCGATCCCCCACCCCCAGCAAACGCCGCAACTGTGCATTTTCTGCGGCCAGCTGTGCGGCGTGCGTGGAAATCTGCGCCAGCTCAATGCGCTGGCGTTGCAGCAATTCATTTTCAGAGCGCACCAGCGCTGCCGCATTGAGCCAATCATTGACCGAGCGCACCAGGTCGCGCGGCAACAACACCGCGCGCTGGAACGGATAAAGCGCCAGGCTGAGGCCCTGGCGCACCGGTTCCAGCGCTGGACGCCATTGCGCGTCAGCCACCATCAGCGCCAGCGCCAGCAGCGCCAGGGCAATCATTCGGGTTTCAAGCGACGGCGCATGCTTGAACAGGCGCGGTGCAGGAGCGTGTTGCATATCAGGCCAGAAACCGACCCGGCCCGCACGTCAGGCCAGGATTATTCGTTAACGAAGATCGCGCCGAGCTTTTCAAGGTGCTCCAACGCATCGCCACAGCCACGCACTACGCAAGTGAGCGGATCTTCGGCCACCACGACCGGCAAGCCGGTTTCTTCCTGCAGCAAGCGATCCAAGTCGCGCAACAGGGCTCCACCGCCAGTCAGCACGATACCTTTGTCGGTAATATCGGCGCCAAGTTCCGGAGGCGTGTTTTCCAACGCCACTTTGACGGCCGATACGATCTGATTGAGCGGGTCGGTCAGCGATTCCAGGATCTCGTTGGACGAGACCGTGAAGCTGCGCGGCACCCCTTCGGCCAGATTGCGGCCCTTGACCTCGATTTCCCGGACTTCGGAGCCAGGGAAAGCGGAACCGATTTCCTTTTTGATCAGCTCGGCCGTCGGGTCGCCGATCAGCATGCCGTAGTTGCGGCGGATGTAGGTCACGATGGCTTCGTCGAACTTGTCGCCGCCGACGCGCACCGAACCCTTATAGACCATGCCGCCCAGCGAGATCACGGCCACTTCGGTCGTGCCGCCGCCGATATCAACGACCATGGAGCCGCTGGCATCGGAAACGTTCAGACCGGCACCGATCGCTGCTGCCATCGGTTCCTCGATCAGGAACACCTGGCTGGCGCCAGCGCCCTGAGCCGATTCGCGGATTGCACGGCGCTCAACCTGGGTGGAACCGCAGGGAACGCAAACGATGATGCGCGGGCTGGGAGCCAGCATGTTGCGGGGGTGCACCATGCGGATGAACTGCTTGAGCATTTGCTCAGTCACGGTGAAGTCGGCGATCACGCCGTCCTTCATGGGCCGGATCGCCTCTATGTTGCCGGGCACCCGGCCCAGCATCTGTTTGGCTTCCTGGCCTACTGCCTGGATGATTTTCTTGCCGTGAGGGCCGCCCTCATGGCGGATGGCAACAACGGAAGGCTCATCGAGTACGATACCTTTGCCACGAACATAAATCAGCGTGTTGGCGGTACCCAGGTCGATCGCCATATCGCTGGAGAAATAACTGCGCAAGAATCCGAACATGGGAACTCAGCTAGCAGGATTGCGGGGGAAAACGGGAAACGGACGCCAGCTGTCAGTCATGGCGCCGCAAGAAGACCAGATCGGCGTCGGGCGGACTCGCACACGGGCACGCCATCCTGGCCAGGCCGAATGGATCATGAATCATAACTTATAATTTTCGCACGCCCTTTAAGAAGCAAAGAGTTTTGAGACTTTCTTGCTTCTTGTGGCGCTCATTTTCTTCCAACTTCCTTGACAGACAGTCCGGGCCGGCCTTTTTCGCCTCCCGTCGCTGCAGAGAATTATGGCGCTCAATCAACAAGACGTGGCACGCATTGCCCGGCTGGCCCGCATCGCCCTGACACCGGAGCAAACCGCCCGCACCCAGGATGAACTCAACCGTCTGCTGGATATCTACACGCAGCTCGGCCAGGCTGATACCAGTGGCGTGGAGCCCCTGGCCCACCCGCTGGCGGTGAATGGCGAAGTCGTGGCCCGCCTGCGCGAAGATGCCGTCACCACAGCCCCGGCCACGCCGGCGGAGCGCGACGCCCTGATGGCCAATGCGCCCGCTGCGGCCGATGGCCTGTTCCTGGTTCCCAAGGTGATCGAATAACTATGTCCCAATCTCCCCTCCATGCCGGGTTCGACGGCATTGCCGGCCTGCGCCAGGCCCTGGATCAGCGCGAGGTCAGCGCCGTAGAACTGGCCCAGAGCGCGCTGGACGCCGTTGGCCGCAGCGCAACGCTCAACGCTTTCCTGCATGTGGATGCCGAGCTGACGCTGGCCCAGGCCCGCGCCGCCGATGCCCGCATCGCCGCCGGCCAGGCCGGCCCGTTGACTGGCGTGCCCATCGCCCACAAGGATACTTTCGTCACCCAGGGCTGGCGCACGACGGCCGGCAGCCGCATGCTGGCCAATTACGTCAGCCCCTTTGACGCCACCGTGGTCGAGAAACTGCTGGCAGCCGGTACGGTATCGCTGGGCAAGCTCAACTGCGACGAATTCGCCATGGGCTCGGCCAACGAGAACTCGGCCTTCGGCCCGGTACGCAACCCCTGGGATCAGGAAGCCGTCCCCGGCGGTTCCTCGGGTGGCTCGGCCGCCGCCGTGGCTGCCGGCCTGGTGCCCGCCGCCACCGGTACGGATACCGGCGGTTCAGTGCGCCAGCCGGCCGCTCTGTGCGGCGTCAGCGGCATCAAGCCGACCTACGGCGCGGTATCGCGCTTTGGCATCATCGCCTACGGTTCCAGCCTGGATCAGGCCGGCCCGCTGGCGCGCAGCGCGCGCGATGTGTACCTGATGCTGGACGCCATTGCCGGTTTCGATGCCAAGGATGCCACCAGCCACGACATTCCCGATGGCTGGCTGTCGCGCGATTACGACGCCAGCCAGGCGGCCCAGGCCGCAGCCGGTGTCCGCCCGCTGGAAGGCCTGCGCATCGGCCTGCCGCGTGAATATTTCAGCGACGGCCTGGATCCCCAGGTCGCCAATGCCATCGAAGCCGCCTTGCGCGACTTCGAGGCGCTGGGTGCCCGCCGCGTGGAGATTTCGCTGCCGCGCACCGAATTGGCGATTCCGGCCTACTACGTGATCGCCCCGGCGGAAGCGTCCAGCAACCTGGCCCGCTATGACGGCGTGCGCTACGGCCACCGTGCCGAGCAGTTCACCGACCTGAACGACATGATCAGCCGCTCGCGCGCCGAGGGGTTCGGCACCGAAACCCAGCGCCGCATTCTGCTGGGCACCTATGTGCTGTCGCACGGCTACTACGATGCCTATTACCTGCAGGCCCAGCGCCTGCGCCGCCTGATCGCGGAAGACTTCCAGAAGGCCTTGCGCGAAGAGTGCGATGTGATCCTGGGCCCGGTCTCGCCCCAGGCTGCCCGCCGTATCGGCGAGAACAGCGACGACCCGCGCGCCGACTGGCTGTCGGATATCTATACGCTGGGCGTGAACCTGGCCGGCCTGCCGTCCGTCGCCATCCCCTGCGGTTTCGATACCACCCGCGCCAAGCCGCTGCCCGTGGGCATGCAGCTGATCGGCAACCATTTCCAGGACGGCCGCTTGCTGGCCATCGCCGAGCGTTATCAGCAAGTCACCGATTGGCACCAACGTAAACCGGAGTCGCTCTAATGGCCTGGGAAATCGTCATCGGGCTGGAAACCCATACCCAGCTTTCCACCCATTCCAAAATTTTCTCCGGCAGCAGCACCCGCTTCGGCGCCGCGCCCAATACCCAGGCCAACCTGGTGGATATGGCGCTGCCCGGCAGCCTGCCCGTGCCCAACTATGGCGCCGTGGAACGTGCCATCCGTTTTGGCCTGGCCGTTGGCGCGCATATCGCCCCGCTGTCGGTGTTCGCCCGGAAGAATTATTTCTACGCGGACTTGCCCAAGGGTTATCAGATTTCGCAGTTTGAAATCCCGGTGGTCCAGGGCGGCAGCCTGAGCTTTTTCGTGGGCGAGGAACGCAAGACGGTCAACCTGACCCGCGCCCACCTGGAAGAAGACGCCGGCAAGTCGCTGCACGATGATTTCGCGTTTGCCAATGGCACGCCTGCAACCGGCATCGACCTGAACCGCGCCGGCACGCCGCTGCTGGAAATCGTTTCCGAACCAGAAATGCGTTCGGCAGCCGAGGCCGTGGGTTACGCCCGTGCCCTGCACAGCCTGGTTGTCTGGCTGGGCATTTGCGACGGCAACATGCAGGAAGGTTCATTCCGCGTGGACGCCAACGTGTCGGTGCGTCCGGTTGGCCAGAAGGAGTTCGGCACCCGTACGGAAATCAAGAACGTGAACTCGTTCCGTTTCCTGGAACGCGCCATCATCTACGAAGCACGCCGCCAGATCGAGCTGATCGAGGACGGCGGCACCGTGGTGCAGGAAACCCGCCTGTACGATGCCGACCGCGACGAAACGCGCAGCATGCGCAGCAAGGAAGATGCGCACGATTACCGTTACTTCCCCGACCCCGACCTGCCTCCGATCGCGATTTCGCCGGAGTGGATCGAGGCAGTGCGCTCGGCCATGCCCGAGCTGCCCGCCGCCCTGCAGGCCCGCCTGCAGGAGCAGTATGGCGTGACGGCCTATGATGCGTCGCAGCTGGGCGCAGACCGCGACACCGCCGCCTATTTCGAGCAGGCCGCGGCAGCCGTGCCGGAAGGCCATGCCAAGACGGTGGCCAACTGGATCATGGGCGAGCTGGCCGCTGCGCTGAACCGCGAGGAAAAGACGATTGCGGACAGCCCCATCAATGCGGCCAGCCTGGCCAGGCTGGTGACCCGCATTGCCGACGGTACGGTGTCCAACAAGATCGCCCGCGAGATTTTCGCGGCGCTGTGGTCCGGGGAAGGCAATGGCGATGCCGATGCGATCATCGAGTCTCGCGGCCTGAAGCAAATCAGCGATTCTGGCGCGATCGGCGCGATGATCGACGAGGTGCTGGCGGCCAATCCGGCGATTGTCGAGGAGTATCGCGCCGGGAAGCAGAAGGCGTTCAACTCGCTGGTAGGCCAGATCATGAAGGCCGCCAAGGGCAAGGCGAACCCGCAGCAGGTCAATAGCCTGTTGAAGGAAAAGCTCGATAGCTAAAAGCGCAACCACCAGGCGGCCGGCTGCGGTCGCCTGGCGGCAAGAGCGAAGGGGCAGGTGCATGGACAATCATGCGCCTGCCCTTGCCAAGCCGCAGCCAGCGGTGACAAGCCCGGGCCAGGCCGATCGCATGGTTCTGGCTGCGGGATGACGGCATGCTCCACGCCCCCGGCCCAGGCTTGTCACCGCTGGCCGCTAATGCATACTCGCATACGCCGGCTGATGCATGCAGCGCTGCGGCATCCCCCACTGCACTGAACGGTCCAGTCACACCCGGCTTCGGCGAGGCGTTGTACTGGCGGCAGGGAGACGACCGATACAGCCGGCAACTTGACGGGGGTTCATGGCCGTTTTTCATCGCCATCCGAGTCCGGTAATGATGCCAACGCGACCGGTATTCAAGACACTGAAAAGATGAAAAAACCGGCCTTTCGATTGGCTTGGCGAGCCTTTTTCCGGCCCGAAAACACAGTGTTTGCCAGTTGGGACGAGAGCGAGGTTCAGGCAATGCTTCAAGGGATTCGCCTGCGACTTTCGCCCTATTTTTCATATATTGAAATGCCTGCAATCCCTGTTAAGAAATACTACATATGGGTTTTTCCATGGAAAAAACCCTAGATGTCGTCGTTTCCAGCCCCAGCCCATTTATTTTTTGAATATTTTTTTGCTTCTTCTTTGAGCATTTTTCCTGCCATGAAAATGGTCTGACCAGGCGCAATCCCAGCACCCATGGGGCTTGCGCGGTTTTTGACGCGCTTCGCCCGTGTTCGCCTACATCTTTTGGCACGGAAAAACCAGTCTTTAAAGTTACCGAGCCACGCGATAAACTCGCTCCGACTCTGTTCACCCCCCACGCCGCAGCGCTGTGTTTTCCGGCAGAGTACGCTTCCCGTGAACTGATGACAGAGCCATGTTCCCCTCCCGGCGTTCAGGCGAGTTGAATGCAGCCTGTCCATAACAAAGGGACTCTCTCCGTTGATGTCATACCGCCATTCCTTCATTTCCTGGCAGCCTGCTGCCGGAATGGCAGACGGCCACAGCGAGAGGGGCTTTTTTTTGTGGACAGGCAAAGACGGCACGGCTCCGGTGCCACGGCAACACTGTTAGCTGCAACACAGATTATTTTGACGAACTTATTGCGCTCCGCCTGCCCTTGCTTCGCAGGCCGGGGTTGTTCTACCGACGAAAGGTTTTCCTGATGACGAAATACGAGACGATGAAAGTGACCAAGCGCGATGGGCGCCAGGAGTCAATCAACCTCGACAAGATTCATCGTGTCATTACCTGGGCTGCCGAAGGCCTGGACAATGTCTCGGTTTCGCAAGTGGAGCTGAAGTCGCACATCCAGTTCTATGACGGGATCCGCACCGACGATATCCACGAAACCATCATCAAGTCAGCCGCTGACCTGATTTCGGAAGATACCCCCGACTACCAGTACCTCGCCGCTCGCCTGGCGATCTTCCACCTGCGCAAGATTGCTTTCGGCCAGTTCGAGCCGCCGCATCTGCTGGAGCATGTGCGCAAGCTGACGGCACTGGGCAAGTATGACGAACACCTGCTGAACGATTACGACGCAGCGGAGTTCGAGGAGCTCAACGGCTATATCGACCACTGGCGCGATATGGATTTCGCCTATGCCGCCGTGAAGCAGCTGGAAGGCAAGTACCTGGTACAGAACCGCGTGACCAAGCAGCTCTACGAGAGCCCGCAGTTCCTGTATATCCTGGTGGCCATGTGCCTGTTCTCCAAGTACCCCAAAGAGACCCGCCTGGATTACGTCAAGCGCTTCTACGATGCCGTGTCGCGCTTCAAGATTTCCCTGCCTACGCCCATCATGTCCGGTGTGCGTACGCCCACCCGCCAGTTCAGCTCCTGCGTGCTGATCGAGTGCGGTGACAGCCTGGACAGCATCAATGCCACGACCAGCGCCATCGTGCGCTATGTGTCGCAACGCGCCGGTATCGGCATCAACGGTGGCCGCATCCGCGCGCTCGGCAGCGAGATCCGTGGCGGCGAAGCCCAGCACACCGGCTGCATCCCGTTCTACAAGATGTTCCAGGCGGCAGTGAAATCCTGCTCGCAGGGCGGCGTGCGCGGTGGCGCCGCCACGCTGTTCTACCCGCTGTGGCACCTGGAAGTGGAATCGCTGCTGGTGCTGAAGAACAACCGCGGCGTCGAGGAAAACCGTATCCGCCACCTGGATTACGGCGTGCAGATCAACCGCCTGCTGTACCAGCGCCTGATCAAGGGCCAGAACATCACGCTGTTTTCGCCGCATGATGTACCGGGCATGTATGACGCCTTCTTCGCCGATCAGGACGAGTTCGAGCGCCTGTACCTGAAATACGAAGCAGACCCCGCCATTCGCAAGCGCAGCCTGCCCGCCACCGAGCTGTTCTCGCTGGTGATGCAGGAACGTGCCGGCACCGGCCGCATCTATATTCAGAACGTCGATCACTGCAACACCCACAGCCCCTTCGATCCGGCAGTGGCGCCGGTGCGCCAATCCAATCTGTGCATGGAAATCGCGCTGCCGACCCGCGAGCTCGACGACATCAACGACCCGGAAGGCGAAATCGCGCTGTGCACGCTGTCGGCCTTCAACCTGGGCGCGCTGGAATCGCTGGCCGAGCTCGAAGGCCTGGCCGAACTGGCCGTGCGCGCACTGGATGCACTGCTGGACTACCAGGACTACCCGGTCAAGGCGGCCCTGAACGCCACGGAAAAACGCCGTTCGCTGGGCGTCGGCGTGATCAACTATGCCTATTACCTGGCCAAGAACGGTACGCGTTATTCCGACGCCGCCGCCATCGGCCTGACGCACCGCACCTTCGAAGCCATCCAGTACTACCTGCTGAAGGCGTCGATGCAGCTGTCGCGCGAGTACGGCCCCTGCAAGGCATTCAACGAAACGACGTACGCCAAGGGCATTCTGCCGATCGACACCTACAAGCGCGATCTGGATACCTTCTGCACCGAGCCGCTGCACCTGGATTGGGAATCGCTGCGCCGCGATATCCAGCAATACGGCCTGCGCAACTCGACGCTGACCGCCTTGATGCCCTCCGAAACCTCCAGCCAGATCGCCAACGCCACCAACGGCATCGAACCGCCGCGCGGCCTGGTGTCGGTGAAGCAATCCAAGGACGGCATCCTGCGCCAGGTGGTGCCGGAATTCCCGCGTCTGCGCAACCAGTACGAACTGCTGTGGCAAATGCCCAGCAATGAGGGCTACCTGAAGCTCGTGGGCGTCATGCAGAAATTCGTGGATCAGTCGATTTCGGCCAACACGAATTACGATCCGCAACGCTTCGAAGGCGGCCGCGTGCCGATGAAGCAACTGCTGAAAGATCTGCTGCAAGCCTACAAGTATGGCCTGAAGACGCTGTACTACCACAACACCCGCGATGGCGCGGCCGATGCCCAGGCAGAAGCCGAGGACGATTCCTGCGCGGGCGGCGCCTGCAAGATCTGATGAGACGGGCGCGCACCATCCTGCTGCATGGCCTATGCAACAGGATGGCGCCCCCGTCCGCTCCAGCGGGCGCCTGCATCGCCCGCCCGCTGCGCGCCTGAACCCAGCCGCGCGCCTACAGTTCGCGCCACCTTCAGGCGGCGCGCCGCGGCCACTGCCGCCGTATTGCCGAAGCAACACTGACCATCATGGCTTACAGTATTTTTTCCCGCACCGATAACGACCAGCTGAAAGAACCGATGTTCTTCGGCCAGCCCGTCAACGTCGCGCGCTATGACCAGCAGAAGTACCCCATCTTCGAAAAGCTGATCGAAAAGCAGCTGTCTTTCTTCTGGCGTCCGGAAGAAGTCGATATCTCGCAGGATCGCATCGACTACCAGAACCTCCCCGAACACGAAAAGCATATTTTCATCAGCAACCTGAAGTATCAGACGCTGCTGGATTCGATACAGGGCCGCAGCCCCAACGTGGCGCTGCTGCCGCTGGTGTCCTTGCCCGAGCTGGAAACCTGGATCGAAACCTGGGCATTTTCCGAAACCATCCACTCGCGTTCCTACACGCACATCATCCGCAACATCGTCAATGATCCTTCGATCATCTTCGATGACATCGTGCGCAACGAGAACATCAAGTTGCGGGCCAACGATATTTCGTCCTACTACGACAACCTGATCCACCAGACCATGTTGTATTCGCAGCTGGGCGCGGGTGACCATGTCATCAATGGCGAGCCCCAGCGCGTGGATCTGCGCGAACTGAAAAAGACGCTCTATCTGTGCCTGATGAACGTCAATATCCTGGAAGCCATTCGCTTCTACGTCAGTTTCGCCTGTTCCTTTGCCTTCGCCGAGCGCAAGCTGATGGAAGGCAATGCCAAGATCATCCGCCTGATCGCCCGGGACGAAGCACTGCATCTGACCGGCACGCAGCACATCCTGAACATCATGCGCTCCGGCCAGGACGACCCGGAATTCGCCGCCATTGCCCGTGAAGTGGAACAGCAATGCTTTGACATGTTCCATGATGCCGCCGAACAGGAAAAGCGCTGGGCCGATTATCTGTTCAAGGACGGCTCCATGATCGGCCTGAACAAGGACATCCTGGCGCAATATGTGGAATACATCACCAATATCCGCATGAGCGCCGTCGGCCTCAAGCCCGCGTTCCCGAACGCCAAAAACAACCCTATCCCCTGGATCAACACCTGGCTGGCATCCGATACGGTGCAGGTGGCTCCGCAGGAAGTCGAGTTGAGTTCCTACCTGGTAGGCCAGATTGATGCCGAAGTGTCTGCCGACGATCTGAACGACTTTGAGCTATGAGCAGTATCAAGACGCGCGTCACTTCGGTATCCACGCGCGACAAGCACTTTCACCTGCTGGAAGGGGAAACGCTGCTGGAAGGATTGGAGCGCACGGGTCACGAGGTGGAGTACCAGTGCCGCAGCGGTTATTGCGGCATGTGCCGCATGACGCTGATCCAAGGCAGCGTGAGCTATGAATCCCTGCCTCTGGCCTTTGTCGGCCCCAGCGAAGTCCTGCCTTGCTGCTGCACGCTCGATGCCCCCGTCACGGTGGATTGCGGCCTGCGCAGCGATCTGGACAGCCAGTTTGAACTGTTCCGCGAAGACCTGCTGGACGATCCGCCGCAGGCACCCCGCTGACCCCGGCACAGGCGCCCCCCAGAGACGGTAAGGCGCCTGTGCCAGGCCCCGCAGCACAAGCGCTGCGGGCCACGCGGATAACGCTTGCTTACAGCAGCGTCCCCATGCTCACCGAGCGGATGCGCCGGCGCAGCATGGCCAGGGGCAACAAGACCAGCGCCTGCCAGGGCAAGGAACCCCCGCCACCGCTCTTGCTTTCATTGCCTTCGTTACCGGTTTCGCCCGGCTCCGGGGTGACGGCCTTTTGCTGGACACTGACCGTCACGGCCTGTTCCTGCGATACCGCGCCATCCGCGCTTTGGCACACCAGCGTGTAACGATAGGGTTCGGCCCGATAAGCCAAAGGCCCGACTTCCGCACTGCCTTCGGCTTGCTGCGCGCCGCTCCAATCACCGCCAGCTTCGCACACCGACGCGCCGGATGTGGCCCATGCAAGCGTCACTTTGCCGCCTTCGTCCACCTTGATGCTCTGGCCACCCGTTGCCTCGAAACGGGTAATGACAGCCGCAGGCAAGGCAACATCGAAAGCGAACATTGTGCCCAGGCCGGTGCTTTCATTGCTCGCGGCGTCATAGGTATCCGTGGCGCTGCCGCCAAACTCCGTCACACCAACCAGGGTCTGCTTGCCATTGGCCTTGGTCGCCAGCGACAGACCGCTGGGCCGGCTGCCCGTCGAAGCCACATCGAACGCGTGAATCTGGGCGAATACCACCTCATCCAGTTTCGCTGCCGTGGGGTTGGCAATCCGGAACAAGGTACCCTGGCCGTTTTTCTCGCTGGTGGCGTCCTTGCCACCCTGGAAGGTCGTGCCGTAAACATTGCCATCGGCCGCATAGACCAAGGGGCCCAGCGGCAGCGCGCCACCGTTGGCGACCGTCAGCACGCCCGCCGTATCGAAGCGATACACGATTTCCAGGCAATTGCGTTCTGCGGTGCTGACGCAATCCTTGCGCATGCGCCAGATACGGCCATCCTGCTTGTCGGTGATATTGCCGACCTTGGTGCCGGCAGTCGTCGTGCCATACAACCACTCTCCCACTTCCAGCAATGCCGGTGCGCGGTAGGACAGTGCCTTGGCAGCGCCATCCCGGCTGGCAGCAAAGGTGTGCAGAATCTCTATCGGGCTACTGCCATCCGCCTTGAAGCCGGATGCCTTGATGCGATAGATCGTGCCTGCCGGCCTATCGCCCGGCACCGTCTGCGCGTCACCATTCTTGCCGGTGGACGTCACGTCTTCCGTCACGCCGTAGAGGGCCTGATCGGCCTCACTCCAGACCAGGGCAATCGTATTATCGCCCTTCAGGTATTTATCCACCATCTTGATGCCAGGAATGGGTTCCTTGCTGACCACATATTCCGGACGGCCAAAATCCGCCACCAGCTCGAAGCCGCCATCGGCAAGACGGCGCCACACCTGGGGATTGGAACTGCCTGTACGGCCACCAAAGAATACCGAGCCATCCGCTCCAGCGGCCATGGCCGAGGACAGCGAAGAAATCTTCAGAGGCTCTCCCGCCGGCGTGGCGGGCTCCAGCTTGACTGCAGCCTGCCCGGGCACCATTTCAAAGGCGACCGTACCGGTGCTGCCGAACAGCTTGCCCGCGCTGCCCTGGCCGGTGCTGACCAATGGCCCGGCCAGCGTCGCAATGACCGCATCCGGTTGGCGCACGGTATAGCCCTGTCCATCGGCAGCCACCGTGAACCATCGGCTGTCTTTATGGAAACTTGACCCGGAGGTCATGCCATGCAGCTTGCCATCGGCGCCCAGCGTGGGCGTCACCCGCACCCAGCGCCCCGGCTTGTCGCCCGGATCTGCCGAACCATCGAAACTCACGCCGCTGAAAACAACGATGGCATGCGGCTGGGCAGCCTGCTCCTGGGCGGCAGCGCCCAGCGCGATCAACAGCCCGGCAGCTCCACCGGCCAAACGCGCGGTCTGGCGCGCTGAAATGCTATAGCTCATGTCCTCTCCTCGAGATGGATCACATAGAAAATTTGAATTCAGAGCACCGGACGCTGGCGACGCCAGGCCCAGGCAAGCGGCAACAACGCCAACAGGCCCAAAGGCATACCGCCCGCCCCGCCGTTGCCGTACTCCACAGTGTTGCCGTCGTCCACATTGGCAGCGGTATCGACATACAGCACGGTCGTGGCCGACACTTCAGTCAACTTGACGCTGTCAGTGCAGCTCAAGCGGTAACGATAGGTGCCCGCCGTTTTTTCCAGGTCGATACTGCCTTGCTGCGCTACCGGCCCGCTCCAGCTGCCATCGGAGGAGGAAGCCTGGCAATCCTTGGCCTGGAAACTGGTCCAGGTCAGCTCCGCCTTTTGGCCTACGGCCACCTGCCCAGGCGCAACCACCAGCCTGACGGCGCCCGAAGGCACATTCCCCTGCAAATCCACGGTGAACACCGCCCCTTTGTCATCGGCCAGGAACTTGATGCCATTGCTCGACTGATAGCCCTGCCCGCCCAGCCCCGTCACCCCGTACAGGCGGCCATCGCCAGCGGCCCTGACCCCAAGGGGGTGATAGCCCTCAACGTTGTGCTTGAAGGAATGCAGCAATTCGAACGGCCCGGCCTCCGTGCCGATGCGTGCCGGTACGATGCGGTACAGCACGCCATTACTGATGTCCTGGCCGCTTTGCTGCATCGAGACGTAGTTTTCCGCGCCAGCCTCCAGGCAACGTTGGCGCAAGGTACTCAGCGAGAAGTCATTGCAGGTCGGCTGGCGATCCAGCCGCATCAGCCCGTCGGCGGCATAAGAGAAATTCCAGTGCCGGTTGGCGCCGCCGCTTGCCGTCGTGCCGTAGATCGCGCCGTCCTGCCCCACGGCCAGGCTGCCACGCGGCGTACTGCCATCAGCGCCGCTGAAACGGTGCAGCAGTTCAAAACCGCTGCCGTCCTTGCGCACGCGGTAGATTGCCCCATGGGGCAGCGGGCCGTCATAGTAGGGATAGCTCAGCGTGCCGTATTGCCGCGTGCCGTTGTGGGCCCGGCCACACAAGGGCGCAGCGGCATTGACGACCGTAAAAGTGCCGGCAGGAATCGGCGCGGGAGAATACAGCTGGCACTGGGCGATGGATGTCGTGCCATAGAGCCAGCCATCCGGCCCTTCCACCAGCGATGACAAACCGACACTGGTTTCGTCGTAGCTATTGAATACCTGCTTGCCGAACAACGACTGCGTTGGCGCACGCGACGGATAATCGCGGTTGCCATGGCTGGTGACATTGTCCTCGACATTGATTTCACCTTCTGCCAACGTAAAGGTATGCAATACCGTGAAGGACGCGGGCTGGGCCGGGTCTATGCGATAGAGCGTGCCGACCGGCGTATCCGGCGCCACCAGCGTGCCGGCATCGAACGGCAGGCCACGGTCGTAGCCCGTCACGCCATACAACAGGCCATCGCTGCCCAGCGTCAGATCATTGGCGACCTGGCGGCGGCTATCCGGGCCTGGGCCGAATTCATGCACCACGCCAAAACTGCCATCCACACGCACGGTGAAAATCCGTCCGTGGCCCTGCGGCCCTTTATCGACGCCATAAAGATTACCCGCGGCATCCATCACCAGCGCGCCATTGGGCGTATGCAGCTGGCCGACCGTCGAGGGCACTGCGCGCAGATGCGTGCCATCGTAATCTACCTGGAAGACGATACCTTTGCCCACGCCTTTGCTGTAGTGCAGCATATAGGCGGTGGTGACATTGCCATCGGCATCCAGCAGATCCGGGCGCGCCTCATACTCCTCTGCCTTCACGCTGGTCATGACCCCAAACAGGCTCATGCCATCTTTCGCCCGCACGGGCGTGCCGGGAATCAGGCCATAAAGACGCTCGGCTTCCAGCGCCAGGCGCTCATACAGGCCGGGAGAAGGCTGCAGCCAGTACAGGCCGGGTGCCGTAAAGATCGTTTCGCGGAGTTCGCCGCCCAGGCCTCGCAGCGGGCCCATCCCCTGGAAGCCACCGAAGAGATAGCTACGCTTGCGTACCGGATCCTCGCTCAACAGCGGCGGAGCCGACGGATAGGCGACGGCGGGCCAGCCTTTGGGATTGTTGCCGGTCGTCGTATCCTCTCCGGACGAGTGAAAGGACGTCAGGTGCGTCACACTGACAGCAGGATAGGCATTGGTATCGCCATGCGCTGCGCCGGCCACGGTCAGCATCGGCAGAAGGACGGCGCTCAGTAAGGAAAGTCGCGGCATCAGATGGGTCTCGCGGGAAAAAGGGGAATCAGCCTTGGATGATGGCGGCGGATGCAATGCAGAAATCGCACGCGGCCGCTCAGAAACGCACAGCCAGCGTGCCGCTGACCGTCCGGCCAGGAGCGAGAAAATAGGAACCGCCGCTCATTTCGGAATAGTTGCGATCGGTCAGGTTGTCCACCGCAAGGCGCAGCGTCAGCGCCTTGCTGAACTCATAGCTGGTCCAGAGATCCACCAGTTGGGCATTGGCGACATTAGCCACGCTGATCTCCTGAAACTGCTCGGAAATCTGGTAACGCTGCGGCGAGCGCCAGCGCACCCGGCTGCCCAGGGTCAGGCGCCGATCAAACAGGCGCGTCCCCAGCGTCAGCGCTGCCATCTTGCGTGGCGGCAGCATGTAGCCGACATTGCCATCGCCTGGTTTGCCCAGCGTGGTATGGCTTTCCCCGACCAGGCTGCCCAGCGGGAACGGGTTGTACCCCCCATCGCCGGGATACACCAGCATATGGGTGTAGGAAACGCCGGCGAATACGACACCGGCGTCGTAATCCGCCTGCAGTTCCAGGCCGCGTGAGCGGAACGGATCATCCAGATTGACATAGGCACGAGGTGCGAAGGTCCCTTCACTGGACTGACCGTCCGGCGCCTTCACCACGGCCATGGCCATGTAGTTGCGCACCTTGTTTTCAAACCAGGCGGCCTTCATCTTGAAACTGTCATGCGGCGCGATCAGGTCATGCAGAATCAGGTTGCTGCCCAGCTCCCAGTTCGTCGCACGCTCTTCCAGCAGGCCGGGGTTCGGGTAATACAGCATCATGTTGCCCGGATGGGCGCCGCCAATCAGGGTTTCCGTAATCGCAGGCGGCCGCATGCCCTTGCCGAAGCTGGCGAACAGCTGCAACGGTTCCCATGGTTTGACCGCAGCCGAAACACGCGGCGATACCGCGCTGGCGTGGCGGTTCACGCCAAAGGCCGTCCAGACATATGTCGTCCCTGGCCGCACCCCGGGCTCATTGGCAATGGCGCCGGTCATGATCTTGCCGTTGCCTTCCAGGCCATACCAGTCATAGCGCAGCCCGGCCGTCAGCTCCAGCCACTCCTGGTAGGAGAGCGTGGCTTCGGTGAACAGGCTGGCCACCGTGCGCTTGCCCTCTGGCGTACTGCCGGTGAACCAGACCGAGTTGTAATTCTGCTGACCCGTCAACGATGTATCGCTGCTCTGTGCATGGGGATCCGTCCAATCATGGAAGAACTCGCTGCCCAGCCGCCATGACAATGCGTAGTTGCCCAGATCAAAGCGTGCGCGGTTTTCCAGCGAACCGCCCACCGTGCTTGTCTGGTAGCGAACCTGATACGGGCCATAGCCCAACTGCTCGCTACCCTCGCGCTGCTCGGAATTCCGGGTACGGGTGTAGTACAGCGCCGCCGCCAGATCAAAATGCGGGTCGTCCGGCGTCCAGGTGTAATTGGCGATCAAGGTATCGCGGCGCACCTTGCTGTGCGCGCTGCTTTCATGGCTCAGATCGCGCCGTGAATCAAACCCCAGGTAGCTCAGCTTCAAATGCTGATCGGGCGTCAATCGCCAGCCCAGCTTGGCCAGGCCAGACCAGTATTCCTGCGACAGAATGTAGCCCGACCAGATCAGGTTGGAGTACGGGTCGTCCGACAGCCCGCCATGCTTGCCCGGCTCGAAGCTGCCCAGCTTGCGGCGGCTGACCGCCGCGATGAAATCCACATCTTCGCCCAGCCGGGTGGCGACCGCCGCACTGCCAGAAAAATGGAACGCATTGTTGCCGGTGGTCGTGGTGATCTGACCGCCATAGTTTTCATCCGGCGCCATGAGATCGCTGGCATCCAGCGTACGGAAATTCACCACGCCACCAATCACCGCCGCCCCGCCGGTCGTGGAGCTCGGGCCCTTGGAAATATCGACACCCGCCAGCAATTCCGGGTCGATATAGGCGGAACCGTTGCTGCCGTGGCCGCTCTGCTGATAGTTCTGGCGCGTGCCGTCGATCATGACGTTGACGCGACCGAAATCCTGCATGCCGCGGATATTGACGGACAGGCCCCCGCCCTGGCGCGAACCAACCGAATACACCCCTGGCACATCCGCCAGCACATCGCCAATGCTGCGTGCCGGAATGCGGTCCATTTGCTCGCGCGTGACGACCGCCACCGAGCCCGGCGTTTCATACACCGCCGCGGCGCGATCCAACTCCGCCGTCACCAGCACCGGCGCCAGCGCCGAGACGCCTGCGCCACGACCGGCGGGAACGCGTTGCAAGCGGTAGCCGCCCTGCGGCGCCGCCACGGCTTCCAGGCCGCTGCCCGCCAGCAGCGTTTCCAGGGCGGCCCGCTCACCGAAACTCCCCGTCAGCCCCTGGCTGCGCAAACCGGACGTCAAGGCCGGATCTATCGCCACCAGCACCCCGCTGTCCCGTCCGAAACGGCCCAGGACTTGATCCAGCGTACCCGCTTCAATATCGTAGCGCCGCAGCTCATTACGGCTTTCCGCCGTTTCCTGCGCCTGCAAGCTTGTCTGCCAGCCCAGGCCCATTGCCGGCATCAAGGCCGCCCAAAGGGCGGCCCGCACCAGAACCGGTGGCAATTTTTTATGCGCCATGCCTGCGTTATCCCCAAATGTGTCGCAATCTGGCAGCCATGTGTGGGCTGCCTCTGATCTGCTTGATGCGCGAATGGGGAAAACCTGCCGGTTATTTACACAGAGTTACAAATAAGAATGAATCCTGACTGCAATCAGACTGGCTGCCGCCTGCCTGTGGCAACACGATGATGTGAGCGCTGGCCTGCCAGCATCATGATTTTCGCCCTGACAGGCACGGCGCCTCCTGCCTGTTCAGGCCGGCGCCAAAGTGACCCAATACGGTGTCACCCGATGCACGGCTACCGGCAGGATGGCCGTCACCGCCGCCAGTACCGCATCGGTATCCGCCAAGGGAAACGCGCCGGATATCTGCAGGGCGGCAACAGCGGGATCGCAGCGCAGCACCCCGCGGCGGTAGCGGCCCAGCTCATCGACGAACTCCCCGAGGGGCATGCGTTCGACCACCAGCATCCCGGTTTCCCAGGAATCACAGATATCCTCCAGCGGACGCTTGGCCACCCAGCCTGCCGTATCTCCCGCCCCTTGCTCGCCGGCCTGCACCAGTTGCCGGCCGGGCAGCCGGGCGTGGCGCAGCTCCACCGCGCCTTCACGCACGGCAACACGCACCTGGGCTGCGCTGAAGCGCCGCACGGCAAAGCGTGTGCCCAATGGCCGTATCTCCATGTCGCCGGCCTGTACCAGCATGGGCCGCCCCTGCCCGTCCCTGGCGGTTTCCAGCAACAGCTCGCCGCGCAATAATTGCAGGATGCGCTGCTGAGCGGTGAAATCAATCGCAACGGCGCTATCCGTATTGAGCACGAGCTGGCTGCCATCCGGCAAGGTGATGCGCTCCCTGCCCCCCACGCCGGTGCTGTAATCCGCCATCAGCGTGGTAACACCCAGATCCATATGCCGGAACGCGCTCCAGGACAAGACCCCGACGCCTGCCGTGCCCAGCATCAGTTTGACGGCCTTGCGGCGCCCCGTCACGCGCGCGCCGCTGGCCAGCACCCGGCGAGCCAGCGGCGCAGATGCGCCGGCGGCGCCGCGCTGCACATCGCCACATAACCCGGCCAGCCGCTGCCAGGCCAGCTCGTGATCGGCATGCTGGGCACGCCAGCGCCGACAGGCTTCGCGATCACGATCACCGGCCGTGCCTGACTGCATCAGCATGACCCAGTGGATCGCCTCATCCAGCACGGCATCCGGCACATCCTGGCGATTCTCGCCCGCCTCGAACAGCTTGCGCTCAGCCATAGACAGCCATATAGCAATGCCGCAATGCCTGCGACATGGCTTTCTGCACGACATTGATGCTCAACCCCATATCCGCGGCGATCTGCGGATAGCTCCAGCCATCCAGCTGGGACAGCAGGAAGATTGCACGCGTACGCGTCGGCAACCCATCCAGCACACGGCTGACCTGCGCCAAGGCTTCCAGCACCAGCGCCTGCTCTTCCACAGAAGGCGTGCAGGCCTCCGGCTGCAAGGCCAAGGCTTCCATATAGGCCTGTTCCAGCGCCTGACGGCGGAAATACTGCGCCGCCAGACGGCTCGCCACTGTCGTCAGATAGGCCCGCGGCTCTTTGATTTGCTGCAAGGCGGGTGCCGGCCCCCGCAGAATGCGCTCGAACGTATCCTGCGCCAGGTCGGCCGCATTATCCACATTGCCGCCCAGCTTGCGCCTCAACAATGCCACCAGCCATTGATGGTGTTCACGGTACAAAGACTGCATGGACAGATCGGGCGTGGGCACGGGAAGCTCCTGGCACTCAAACCAAAAGAATGGAAATCAGTCTCAATTATATGTTGAAGATTATCCTCGGCCTGAACCCGCATTGCAGCGCCACCACACATTCCGACATTTCTGTTGTGCCCCCCTGCCGTCCGAGGAGCGGCGGGAAGGCCACCACATGCCGGCCGACCCGCCGCTACGCTGACACACCGCGTAAAAAAACGGCCTGCCCCGCACAGGACAGGCCGCCGATCTTGCCAGGTCAGCCAGGCTGACTCAGACCGTCACGCCATAGCGGGCGCGATAGGCCAGGACATCGGCACGATAGGCTTCCATTTCGCCGCGCTCGGCCAGCACGGACAGAATGTCTTCCAGCGACGCAATGCTGATGACCGGCAAGCCATAACGCTGCTGCACTTCTTCCACGGCAGAATGCGGCGCCAGCGCGTCGTCGCTGCCGGCGCGCTCCATGCGATCCATGGCAATCAGCACCGCACCGGGCTCAGCGCCGGCATCGCGGATCATGGCCACGGACTCGCGCACCGAGGTTCCTGCCGTAATGACATCGTCAATAATGACGACCTTGCCTGCCAGCGGGGCACCCACCAGCACCCCCCCCTCGCCGTGATCCTTCGCTTCCTTGCGGTTATAGGCGAAGGGAACGTCGAGATCGCTGCCGCGCGCTGCTGCGCGGCTGGCCAGTGCAACCGATGTGGCGGTTGCGAGCGGAATCCCTTTGTAAGCCGGGCCGAACAGCATGTCGTACTGCAAGCCAGAGGCTTCCAGCGCCTGCGCGTAAAAATCGGCCAGTCGGCCAACACTGCGGCCGGTGTTGAACAGACCGGCATTGAAGAAATACGGGCTGACCCGCCCAGACTTCGTGACAAAGCTGCCAAAGCGCAGAACCCCCTCTTCCAGGGCGAAACGGACGAAATCAGTGCGGAATGTCGTGCTCATGATAGAAAAACCGGCGATAGGCGATGAAAACCGCAATTATCCCTTATTTGCCCGGCATTCTGGCGCAAGGTGACGCATGCTCCTGCATTCGGGGCCGGTCTCGCGCTTTCCCCTGGAAGCTGCCCGGAACCGCCATCTCCGGCAGAAACATGGGTTAAATTGCCAGCCAGGCACGCCGGCCGGGCCTCCCCCTGGCGGCCTGTCTATGGGGCGCCTGCCGCGCACCCCGTTTTCCGCTTCCCCTACAGCAAAAAAGGATACCGGCTTGCTACGTATTACTTCGCTCAACCTGAACGGCATACGCTCCGCCTTCCGCAAAGGCCTGCCCGACTGGCTTGCCCAACAGAGCGCCGATATCGTCTGCCTTCAGGAAATCAAGGCCCAGGACGCCGACCTTACCGATGAACTGCGCTACCCGTCCGGTTATACCGGCCACTTTCATGCTGCCGAGAAAAAAGGCTACAGCGGCGTCGGCCTGTACCTCTCGCGTCCGGCGGAGCTGGTTGTGGCCGGCATGGAATCCCCGGAATTCGACCGTGAAGGCCGCATCATCCGCGCCGACTGGCCAGGACTGAGCGTCATCAGCGCCTATCTGCCTTCAGGCTCCAGCGGAGACGAACGCCAACAGGCCAAGTATCGCTTTCTGGATCATTTTGGCGCATGGCTGGACGCGCTAATGCACGAAAACCGTGCAGACGGCCGCGAGTTCATCATCTGCGGCGATTGGAATATTGCCCACCATGAAATCGACCTGAAGAACTGGAAAGGCAACCGCAAGAACTCCGGATTTCTGCCGGAAGAACGCGAATGGATGACCCAAGTTATTGATAAAAAAGGATTCGTTGACGTCTATCGCCATCTGCATCCTGACACGACCGACGATTGCTACACCTGGTGGAGCAATCGGGGACAGGCTTGGGCCAAAAATGTCGGATGGCGGATTGATTACCAGATTGCGACGCCTGGCATCGCTGCCCGCGCCCGTTCGGCCTCCATTTACAAGGACGAACGCTTTTCGGACCATGCCCCCTTGACCATCGACTACGAGTTTTCGATGGCCTGACAGGCGATCATTCCCAAATTTTCCGAAATATGCCGCAGATGCGGCCAACCTGGGTGCGACGAAAGCGGCTTGATAGCCGCTTTTGTCATTTCCAGAGCCGGTGCCGCCCAAACACTTGACTGCATCCCGGATGGGAGCTGCGCGGTGGGTGTGGCTCAGCACATTGTTAACAATGAAATATTTTTCTATTGCCCGCTTGCCAGGATACTGGCGCACATCTTACCCATAAGACCGTCCCTGTTTTTATTTCCAAGCTATGTTTTAATTTAATCCGTCCCCATTTATTTTTATCGTAAGTCCTTCACGCAAAAGCCTTTTTTGGTAATAGAATGCGTCTCTCGCACCGTTTTGTACCATTTCACGCACCAAATTGTTGCACCTACCCAAGAGGGAGCCCGCATTTTGAAGACCTTGAAGAGCCTGGACGATTTTCTGGCACAAGTCGCCCGTCGTGATCCGCACCAGCCGGAATTCCTGCAAGCCGTGCAAGAAGTAACCTCCAGTCTCTGGCCCTTCCTGCAAGCCAACCCCCGCTACGCCGAGCAAGGCCTGCTGGAACGCCTGGTCGAACCCGAGCGCAGCATCCAGTTCCGCATTTCCTGGACTGACGACAAGGGCGAAGTTCACGTCAACCGTGGCTTTCGCATCCAGCACAGCTCGGCCATCGGCCCCTTCAAGGGCGGCATGCGCTTTCACCCCTCGGTGAACCTGTCCATCCTGAAGTTCCTGGCTTTCGAACAAACCTTCAAGAATGCGCTGACCACGCTGCCGATGGGCGGCGCCAAGGGCGGCTCCGATTTCGACCCCAAGGGCCGTTCGGACGCGGAAATCATGCGCTTCTGCCAGGCGCTGGTCATTGAACTGTTCCGCCATATCGGCCCCGACACCGATGTGCCGGCTGGCGATATCGGCGTGGGCGCCCGTGAAGTCGGCTACATGGCCGGCATGATGAAGAAGCTGTCCAACCAGACCGGCGCGGTCTTCACCGGCAAGAGCCTGAGCTTCGGCGGCAGCCTGATCCGCCCGGAAGCCACCGGCTACGGCACGGTGTACTTCGCCCAACACATGCTGCAAGCCCAGGGCAAGTCCTTCGACGGCCTGCGGGTCGCGGTATCCGGCTCGGGCAACGTCGCTCAATATGCGGTCGAAAAAGCCATGCAGCTGGGCGCCAAGGTGCTGACGGTTTCCGATTCCCAAGGCTTCGTCTTCGATGCCGAAGGCTTCACGCCGGAAAAACTGCAAGCGCTGATGCACATCAAGAATGCGGAACGCCAGCCGCTGAAGGTCTATGCCGAACGTTTCGGCCTGCCCTTCCACGCCGGCCAGCGTCCCTGGGGCGTGGCGGTCGATGTGGCCCTGCCCTGCGCCACGCAGAACGAGCTGGAAATCGAAGATGCACGCACGCTGATCAAGAATGGCGTAACCTGCGTGGCGGAAGGCGCCAATATGCCTTCCACGCTGGAAGCTGCCCATGCCTTCATCGAAGCCGGTGTTCTGTATGCACCGGGCAAGGCCAGCAACGCCGGCGGCGTTGCCGTGTCGGGCCTGGAAATGAGCCAGAACGCCATGCGCCTGTCCTGGACGCGTGATGAAGTCGATGCCCGCCTGCAGGCCATCATGAACGATATCCATGCCAACTGTGTGCGCTACGGCACCAGCGATACGACCGGCAAGGTCAACTATCTGGATGGCGCGAATATCGCCGGCTTTGTCAAAGTCGCCGATGCCATGCTGCATCAAGGGCTGTATTGATCCCTGGTCGCTGATCGCCCTGGCGCGCGGCATGCGCCAGGCGCTGACACAGGCCATGGCGTGCACAGCGCCGGCCACTCGAAACCCCGAAGCCTGGACACGAATCCGGCCTTCGGGGTTTTCCATTGGCAGCACCGGCAGCCATCCCTCCTGATACCCATCCGCCAACGGCGTATCGCCTGGCTATCGCGGGAAGATTGCCGGACTTCGCAGGCCTTGTTCCCGCAGGGCTTGATACACGTCAAAACGCAACGGTTGACGTCGCGGCATGATATCGTCAAGACCCTGTATTCCGCTTGGCCCTATGCCGGAGACAAATGCCATGCCCCATTCCGACGATGCTGCACAACGCACCATCCTTCTGACCACCGACCTCAGCGCACGCTGCGACCGTGCGCTGGATCGCGCCGTTCAGCTCGCTCGCGCCCGCCAGGCGCGGCTGGTCGCGCTGCATGTTATCGAACCGTCGTTGACCGCGCAGCTGATCACGCCGTCCTGGCGCAAGATGGCGCCCAATCATCGCAGCCTGGCCGAGCGCCGCCTGCTCGATGATCTGGCAGAAAGCGGCGTGGACATCGAAGTCCGCGTGGAACAGGGCAAGGCATTGGATGTCATCCTGCAGGTCGCGGAAGAAACCCAGGCCGAGCTGGTCGTGGCCGGCGTGGCCCGTGACGAAACTCTGGGCCGCCTGCTGCTGGGCACCACGGTGGAAAAGCTGGTGCGCCATATCCCCGTGCCGGTACTGGTGGTCAAGGAACGCCCGCGCCACCCCTACCGCAATGTGCTGGTTGCGACCGACTTCTCCGAAGGCTCGCGCCATGCCGTCGATGCCATTCTGAACCTGCTGCCGGGCACGCCGTTCAAGCTCTATCACGCGCTGGAACTGCCCACGGCCACTGGCGTGCTGCACACGCAAACCCTCATCAATGGTTTCCGCCAGGCTGCCAAGCAAACCGGCGAGGAATTCCTGGATGACACCGCCGGCCTGCAAGACGGCCAGCGTCCGGAAATCCTCATCGAAATCGGGGACTCCGTCTCGCTGCTGTCCGAATACGCCTACAAGAATCACGTGGATCTGGTCGCCGTCGGCACGCACGGCCTGACCGGCATCCTGCGCACGGCCATCGGCAGCATCGCCGCCAGCCTGCTGGAAAACCTTTCCTGCGATGTACTGGTGGTACGCCAGCCCCACGAAATAGACGACGAAATCTGATGCCCGCCTGACGGCAACGCCATGCGCACCGCCGCCGGCCCACCCAGGCCCGGCGGCATTTTTTTGGGCGGCACCTGGCTGGCTGCGGGCCTACCCGGCAACTCTCCGGTCGTGCCGTTTCCTGCCCCGCCCCCCTGTACGCACGGACTCAGCCACCCGATGGGTTCTGCCGTGCATCCAGGTCTTCGATCTCTGTCTTGCGGCGGCAGAGCAGCCACAGGCCGGGCACGGCAATCACAACCGACACCAGAAAGAAACCGGCCCAGCCCAGCCAGCCTACCAGCAGCGGCGTCAGCGGCCCGGCAATGTAGGTGCGGCCGATCGCGGCCAGCGCGGACAGCAGCGCAAACTGGGTGGCGGAATAACGGGCGTCGCACACCGCCAGCAGCAAGGCCACGAAAGCAGCCGTTCCCAGCCCGCTGCAAACATTTTCGAATGCCACGATGGGCACCATCAAGGCCAGCTCGCCCGGATACCAGGCAATCACGGCATAACCGAGATTGGACGCACCCTGCAGCAACCCAAACAGCAGCAGTGCGCGGAACAGGCGCAAACGCTCCAGCAGCGCCCCGCCCACCACCGCCCCCACAACGGTTGCCACAATGCCCAGCACGTTATTGACCCATCCCACCGTCTCGGCATCGAACTGTCCATGACGAATCAGAAAGGTATTCGACAGCGCCGAAGCAAATGCATCGCCCAGCTTGTAGATCACGATGAACAGCACCATTTCCCAGGCGCCCGTACGCCCGAAAAACTCGCGGAATGGCTCAATGACGGCAGCGCGCAAGGACACCGGGGCCTGCACATCGCGCGCAGGCTCCACTGCCAGCAAGGTCACGATGGAGAACGCCGCCATGCAGACCCCCATCAGGATATAGACGTTGCCCCACCCCAGCCACTTCTCAGCCACCACGACGGCAAGGCCGCCCGACACGACTTTGGCCAGCCGATAGCCCAGCACCGATAGCGCAACACCGGCGCCACGCTCATACGGTTGCAGCAGATCTGCGCGATAGGCATCGAACGCAATATCCTGCGTGGCCGAAAAAAACGCCACCAGCACAGCCAGCAGCGCCAGCGTGCCTAGCGACTCATCCGGCGAAAGCAGCCCCATGCCGACCAGCGCCAGCGCCAACAGCCACTGCATCAGGAACATCCAACCCCGGCGACGCCCCAGGCCTGGCGGCGCATAACGATCCACCAATGGCGACCACAGGAACTTCAGGGTATAAGCGGCGCCTGCCAGCGTCAGCAGCCCGATTTCCTGCAGCGAAACGCCCGCAACCGTCAGCCACACCTGCAAGGTGTTGCCGGTCAGCTCCAGCGGCAGGCCGCTGGCCATGCCCAGCAGGAACAACGGAGCGACACGGCGGCTGGTAAACAGGCTGGCGATACGAATGGTGCTCTCCTGGCGCCGGCCGCGGCGCGCCTCAGGCGCCGACCGAACTGAAACGATAGACCGCCAGCGTGCTGCGCCAGCTTGGCAACCAGCGCACTTCACGGTGATGATCGAAGGTAGCGCGTTCCAGGATATGCAGGCCGGATTGGCGAGCCAGATCCTCGAAGTCGCTCAAGGTACACAAATGGATATTGGGGGTGTTGTACCACTGATAAGGCATTTCGCCCGTCACCGGCATACGGCCGCGCAGAATGGACCAGCCATGGGGCCAGTAGCCGAAGTTGGGGAAGGACACCACCCCATAGCGCGCTACGCGGGCCATTTCCTTGAGGATATGCTCCGTGTTGTGCATGGCCTGCAAGGTCTTGGATAGCACCACCGTATCGAAAGCCTGATCGCCAAACAGCGCCAGGCCATCTTCCAGGTTCTGCTGAATCACATCCACGCCCCGGCGGGCGCAGGCGATCACGCATTGATCGCTGAGCTCCACGCCCCGGCCCCGCACCTGGCGGCGGTCACGCAACTCAGCCAGCAGCGTACCGTCCCCGCAGCCCAGATCCAGCACACGGCTGCCCGGTTCGATCCAGCTGGCAATACGTGCCAGATCCGGACGCAGCGCCGTACCGCCGCGTACGATCATGCCGTTGACGCCGACAATTTCACTCATGCCTGTTCTCCTGCCTGCACCAGCGCCTGGCGTTCCCCCAGGTGACATGCCCGCGCCACCCTGTCGAAATATGCGGACACCAGCGCGTGATAGCGCGAATCCGTAAGCAGGAAGGCATCATGGCCATGCGGCGCATTGATTTCACCGTAGGTCACGGAGCGGTCGTTCTGTAGCAAGGCACCGACGATCTCGCGCGAACGCTCCGGCGAGAAGCGCCAATCAGTCGTGAATGACACCAGCAGGAAATCTGCCGTGGCCGGTGCCAACGCGCGCGCCAGGTCGCCTCCGGTGCGCCGCGCCGGATCGAAATAATCCAGCGCACGGGTAATCAGCAGATAGGTATTCGCGTCAAAGGTGCGCGAGAACTTCTCGCCCTGGTAGCGCAGATAAGACTCCACCTCGAACTCCACATCGTAGCCATAGTGGTAATCGCCATTGGCTGCGGGCTCACGCTGCACGCGGCCGAATTTCTCGGCCATGTCGTCATCCGACAGATAGGTGATGTGTCCCACCATGCGCGCGACCGACAGGCCCCGCGCCGGCACCGTGCCATGGGCGTAATAATCACCGCCATGGAAATCGGGATCGGTAATGATGGCGCGCCGCGCCACTTCATTGAAGCCGATATTCTGCGCCGACAGGCGCGGCGTGCTGGCGATCACGACGCAATGGGCCACCCGCTCCGGGCAGGTAATGGCCCAGCTGAGCGCCTGCATGCCCCCCAGCGAGCCGCCCATCACGGCAGCAAAGCGCTCGATACCCAGATAGTCGGCCACACGCGCCTGGGCATGCACCCAATCTTCGACCGTTACCACGGGAAAGGCTGCCCCCCAGGGCTTGCCGGTCGCAGGATTGATGCTGGCGGGCCCGGTGGAACCGAAGCAGGAACCTAGGTTATTGATGCCAATGACAAAGAAACGGTTGGTATCTACCGGCTTGCCGGGGCCTACCATGTTGTCCCACCAGCCCACGTCCTTGGGATTATCGGCATTGATGCCGGCCACATGGTGCGAGGCATTCAGCGCGTGGCAGATCAGGACAGCATTGGAACGGTCTGCGTTGAGCTCGCCATAGGTTTCGATGGCCAGCTCATAGCTGGGCAACACCTGGCCGCTGACGAGTTGCAGCGGTTCATCGAAAGCGATTTTCTGTGCCCGGACCACACCGACGGAACCCGCCGGTATGGCAGTCTGCAATGAGGGTTGAGCCACGCACGAGCCAATGCCGGTGGCGTTCAGAGATACGGATGAAGGAGTCACATGGACCTCTTTAGCGGGATTTATCGGGCGCCCGCAAGCAGATCAAGCAAATCGGCGCCATTGAAGTTGAGTGGGAATTCTAGCACTTCCCGCGCCCCCCGACCGTATAAACCCGGATAGCGCCAGGGGCTGCAAACATCTGGCAACCATCGCGCCAGCCACCTCTGCCTACACCCGCAGAAACCACAACAGCAGGGGTGCGAAGACCAGGAATACCCCCGTGGAAACCAGCACCGCCCCGGCCGCCTCATCACCCCGATCGGTATAGGTGCGCGCATACATATAGCTCATGACGGCACACGGCATGGACATCTGCAGCACCACGGCATTGGCAATGAGCGGCGGCGCATCCAGCGCCCAGGTCACCAGCAGCGCCGTGGCGCAGCCCCCCAGCAGGCGCAGGGCCGCCATCAGCGAACCCGCCCGCAGGCCTGACGCCGGAATCTGCGATAAGGCATGGCCCAGGCTGATCAGCATCAGGGGCACGGCCAGACTACCCAGCAGGCGCGCCGACTCCAGCGTCCAGCCCGGCAACTCCAACCCCAATGCGCGCAATATGACCGCCAGCACGCACAAGGCCATCGTCGGATTGCGCCAGGCCCCGCCACGCGCCACGCCGCCGGGCAGGATACGCAAGCCCACAGTGTGCTGCAGAAAGGACGACACCGTGAAAATCGCCACGGCCACCGCCAGCCCGGTCTCACCAAAGGCCATGTAGGACACCGGCAAACCGATGTTGCCGGCATTGGGCATGCTGGTCGTCGGCAAGAGCTTGCGCACCGGCAGCCCGGCCAGTTTCAGGCCGACGGCAGCCACCAGCGTCACAGCCAGCATACAGGCCAGAGTCAGCAGCACGACATCCGCCAGCAGCGCATTGTCCAGCGTGCTGCTCATCAACGTATGGAACACCAGTGCCGGCGTCGCCACCAGCGTCACCAGCTGCGAAATAAACTGGCCAGCAAAAGGCAGGCTGCGCCGCCCCCAGACAAATCCCGTCCCGACCACGACAATGGTAGGCGCCAGCAATGCCAGCGCGCTCAGGTAGAACTGCATCATCGAAATTGGTGCCATGCGTATCCTTGGCGGCAAGGCACTATGCATGTGTGCATAAGCCCTTGCTCCACCATAAAAACGTAACAATAATCTTTCTCACTGCCGCTTCCTGTCATGCGGCAGGTTGGAACATAGGCTATGACACTCTTCACACACAATCTCCTGTCCGCCAGGGAACAGGAGTGTTTGGTATGGGCGGCGCACGGCAAGACAAGCTGGGAAACCGGCGTCATTCTCGGGATCAGCGAACGCACCGTGAACTTCCACCTGCAAAACGCCAGCCGCAAATTGCGTGTCAATGGCAGGCGCGCCGCCATCCTGCTGGCCATGCACCAGAGACTGATTCATCCCATCCCGCCCTGGCATGGTACGGATCTGCCAGCCTCTCGGCATCATAGCGCCATGCCTGCCTGAAACAAGGCCCTGCCTCACGAAAACCGGCTTGCTTGCCCCCGGCGGGCAGGACAAAGCCCTGGGTTTTACCTGTTTCCGGTAGGGATTAAGCACCGAGCGGCCAGCAAACCCGTAAAATCGGCTCCCTGTGATTACGATAAAAAGAGTCGATGTGACCGATCTTCTGCTATCTCGCCTGCAACGCCTGGACAATCAGCGTGACATTCTCGAACGTACGCAACGCGGTATCGAGAAAGAGGGGCTGCGCGTCAACGCCCAAGGCCAGCTATCGCAGGCTCCCCACCCCGCTGCCCTGGGTGCCGCGCTGACGCATCCACATATCACGACCGATTATTCTGAAGCGCTGCTGGAACTGATCACCGATCCGTTCCCACGCACGGATGATGTACTGGCCGCGCTGCTGGATACCCATCGCGCGACCTACGCCGTGCTGGGCGATGAGCTGATCTGGAATCACTCGATGCCGGCGCGCCTGCCCGCCGATTCGGAAATTCCCATCGCCTGGTACGGCACCTCCAACAGCGGCATGCTCAAGCATGTCTATCGCCGCGGGCTGGCGGTACGCTATGGGCGCTCGATGCAATGCATCGCAGGCATTCACTACAATTTTTCGCTGGATGATGCCATCTGGCCCCTGCTGGACATCCCGGGCGCCAGCCTGCGGGAACAGCGCGATGCCGGCTATATCGCGCTGGTGCGCAATTTCACTCGCGCCAGCTGGCTGCTGATGTACCTGTTCGGCGCCTCCCCGGCGCTTGCCAGCAGTTTCCCGGCAGCGGCGGACGGCGGCCTGGAGCGTTGGGATGCCGACACGCGCTACCTACCCCATGCCACCAGCCTGCGCATGAGCGACCTGGGCTACCAGAACAAGGCCCAATCCCAGCTGAAGCTCAATTACAACGACCTGGACACCTTCCTGGAGCGTCTGTACAACGCTGTCACCACGCCCTGGCCGGCCTATGAAGCATTCGGCACCAAGCGGGAGGGGGAATGGATCCAGCTCAATACCAACGTGCTGCAGATCGAAAACGAGTATTACTCGAACATTCGCCTCAAGCGCAGCACCAAGCGTTGCGAACGTCCACTGACTGCCCTGGACGAACGCGGTGTGCAATATGTGGAAGTCCGCTGCCTGGATATCGACCCTTTCGAGCCGGCAGGCATCAGCGCCGCCACCATGCGCTTCATGGATGCCTTCCTGCTCTACTGCGCGCTGGACGACAGCCCGACCTTCACGCCGCAAGGCTATTGCGAGCGCAGCAGCCAGAACTTCGCCAAAGTCGTGCGCCAGGGCCGCGAGCCCGGCCTGATGCTGGAACGCAATTGCGTGGCGGTTTCCCTGCAACAGTGGGGCAACGATATTCTGGATCGCGTAGATGCCTGCGCCGACCTGCTCGATCGCGTCCATGGCGGCACGCGCCACCGCGAAGCGGTGGCTTTGCAGCGGGCCAAGCTGGCCGATCCGGAATTGACGCCGTCAGCCCGCTTGCTGGCCGGAATGCGCCAGGAACAAGCTTCGTTCATCGAATATGGCCTGAGCACGAGCCGCGCTCACGCCGAAACGCTGCGCAGCCAACCGCTGGCAGCCGCCACCCAGGCGTACTATCAGACGCTGGCCGAGCGTTCCCTGGCAGAGCAGCAGGCCCTGGAAGCCGATCGCCGCGAAAGCTTTGACGAATACGTGGCACGCTATCACGCCAATCTGCAACGTCCCCAGCGCCAGCAGCACAACGCTGCCTGACGCCTTCCGCTGCCCCTGCGCAGGGGCAGCGGAATACCGCGCCTGGCGCCAGGCTCCGGGTGCGCCTGCCTGAAAACCTAGACCTTGGCTGCCGCGTGCTTGGCGATGCGCCAGCCAAACACCATGGCCGGGCCGATTGTCGTGCCTGGGCCTGGGTAGGTTCCGCGGAACAATGAGCTCATGTCATTACCGCACGCGTACAGGCCCTCGATAGGCTGCCCCTGCGAGTTCAATACCTGGCCATGTACATCGCCACGCAAACCGGCGCTGCACGCCAGGTCCATGGGCACGACACGCAAAGCATAGTAAGGCCCCTGGTCACGGATCGGCCGCAGGCACGGATTGGGCTGCTGCGACTCATCGCCATTGAACCGGTTCATCACGCTGGTGCCACGCCCGAAATCGGCATCCACGCCAGTCTGAGCCAACGCGTTGTGACGCTGCACCGTCTGTAGCAAGGCCGGTGCATCCAGACCTACCTTGGCCGCCAAGGCTTCCAGCGTCGGCGCTTCACTCAGATAGCCCTTGCGCAGTTTTTCCGCCAGCCCCTTGCCGCCGGGCATGACCAGCCCCAGGCCATAGGACTTGATGAAATCCGCATCGCAGATCAGCCAGGCTTCGCTCAGGCCATTGCGCAACATGCCCATGCAGAAGTCATGGTAAGAATCCGATTCATTGACAAAGCGCCGCCCGTCCCGGCCAACGGCAATCAGGCCGGGCTTGGCGCGATCCAGCAAAATGTGCGGCCAGATGCCACGCGAACCATCGGCACGCTGAATGAACGAGCAGGGCATCCACAACGCCGGACTGTCATGGCCATCGTCGAACGCAGCACCCACTTGCATCGCATGGACAATGCCGTCGCCCGTATTGGTTTCGGGCGCCTGTGATTCTAGGCTGACCTGCGCCGGGAAATACTGCTTGCGCAAGGACGCATTCCAGGCCACGCCTCCCGTGGCCAGGACGACGCCACGTCGGGCGCGGATACGCTTCTGGCCCTGGGGGGTCTCCACAACCGCGCCCACTGCCTTGCCGGACTCCAGCAACAGCGTTTGGAGCGGCGCATCAAACAGTATGGGTACCTTGCGTTGCCGCAGGCTGTAGAACAAGCGCGCGACCAGCGCATTGCCCATCAGCAGACGCGTACCGCGCCGATACCGCAAGCGATCCAGCGCATAACGGCCCACAATGCTGAACGTCGCCTTGAGATTCCCGACAGAGGCAAATGGCTTGAGCAACTGCGCCAGTTCCGTCCGCCCGACCATCATGCCGCCCAGCCCCATGAACTCCGGGCGCGGCGGACGTACCCGATCGAATTCCGCCCCCAGCAAACGCCCATCGAACGGCAAGGGCCCCAACGCCCGCCCCCCAAAGGCAGAACCCGGCCCATCCAGATAGTCCGGGTGCGCAGCCGCAGCGGCAAATTTCACTTCCGTATTTTTTTCCAGCTCGTCGATGGCCTGCTGGCCTGACGCCAGAAAGGCCGCGCGCAGCTCATCCC
>NZ_CBCSIQ010000024.1:0-64621 GCF_965139615.1 Kerstersia similis | reverse complement strand
CCGCACTGGCCATGATTGGAAGACAGCCATGAACCAATTCGCTATCCTTTACGAAGAACGATTCATCCGGCCTTCCGCCTGATGTTCAATCCGCCTTGAACACGGAATTGCTGACACTCCCTAAAAATTGCACTGCCTATTGCACTGTTCCTGGCCGCGTTGAGTTCCTCGCCATCCTCCATCCTCAATGCCGATTTTGCATTGGCCATGGCTGCCGGTCTGGTGCTGGCTTATATCGTTGCCTATGTCGTGGGCAAGGTCGTTTACAAGCACAACCGTGCGGACGCCACCATGCAGGCCTTGTCGGCGTCCTTCCCTGATATGGCTTACTGCGGGCCTCCCATCCTGCTGGCAACGGTAGGATCGTCCGGCCTGATTGCCATGGTGATCGGCAACCTGATCTATACCGTCATCATTTTGCCCATCGCGCTGATGATGATCGGTGGCGGCAACAAGGGCCAGAGCGCCTGGAAGTCGTTTGGTAAATCCTTGTCGCAACCGCTGGTGTTCTTGCCCATCCTGGGTGCTGTGTTGGCGATCATCGGTGTGGAAGTGCCGGACGTCATCAAGAACTCGCTCAATGAACTGGGCAAGACCGCAGGCGGTGTGGCGCTTTTCTTCCTGGGCCTGTTCCTGTCGGGCATCAAGATGAATCTGCGCTCCGAAATCGTGTTCAACGTCATCGTCAAGAATATCCTGCAAGGTGCAGTGATTCTTGGCGTCGGGGTCGCGCTGGGCCTGGAAGGCATGCTGTTGAAGTCGGCTTTCATCATCGGCGTTCTGCCAACTGCGACCGCAACGCCCGCCTTGGCCGTGGCCAATAACGTTTACAAGGACGAAGCCGCTTCGACGGTGCTGCTCAGCACGCTGGTGTCCCTGGTGACGATGACGCTTGGCATCGTGGTGGTGTCCGAGTGGCTGTAAGGCAGGGGTGAACCTGCCCGCTTGGCCGGACTGCCTGGAGGTGTCGGGCGCCGGCTGGCGGGCAAGCTCACTGGGCAGGTTCTTCCGCTTTCGGAAGGGTCTGCCCGTAAGGCAGACAGGCGCCAAGGCGCCTTTAGCTGCGTCTGGCAGTCGGGTTTATGACGTCGGATTGTTGAAGTGGGCGTGACACTGTTTTTCCCCATGCGTCGCTGCGCCAGCGCGGTATGGGAAAAAGTAGTGGCAGTCGATAGACAAGTGATTGGCAAGGAGAGGATTGCGATGATCCGTTGTGTGCATCTTTTTACTGGCGATGATGGCCAGTCGTATTTCGAAGAGGGTCAGATTGATCTGCCCAAGGGCGAGCGCGGCGATAGCCTTAGCGCAGTCGCCGGTGCGGTCAGTATTTCGTTTCGTGAAACCAGCGAAGGCGGCAGCTTCGATTGGCATGAAGCGCCGGCCCACCAGTTCGTGCTGACGCTGAGCGGCACGCTGGAATTCGAAACGCGCGGCGGCAAGCGCTTTCAATTGTCCCCGGGCGATGTGCTCTGGGCCGAAGATACGACAGGCGGCGGACATCGCTGGCGCCTGATTGGTAGCGACCCCTGGCGTCGGGCCTATGTGATCCTGGCCCCGAATGCTGAGGTGCTGTTCGTACCGGCGAAGGCCGGCAACTGACGAGGAAAGAGGGATATGTCGAATAATGTGAACCTGCCGGAAAGCGCCGATATCGTGATGATCGGCGCTGGTATCATGAGCGCCACGCTGTCCACGGTCCTGAAGGAACTTGAGCCTTCGCTGAAGATCGTGATTGTCGAAGCGTTGGAAGATTGCGCGCAAGAAAGTTCCTACGGCTGGAACAACGCCGGTACCGGCCACGCGGCCAACTGCGAAATGAACTACACCCCGGCCCGGCCGGACGGTACCGTGGACATTTCCAAAGCGCTGGAAGTCAATACCGAGTTTGACCTGTCGCGTCAGCTGTGGTCGTACCTGGTGAAGAAGGGCGCGATCCCGGATCCGCAGGCTTTCATTCATCCGTGCCCGCACATGAGCTTTGTGTGGGGCAAGGACAACGTCGCCTATCTGCGTGAGCGTTTCAAGGAAATGTCCGCGCACCACTGCTATCACGGCATGGAGTACAGCGAAGATCCTAAGCAGATCGAGGCCTGGGCGCCGCTGATCATGGAAGGCCGTACCGGTGACGATCCGGTTGCCGCTACCCGCATCATCACCGGTTCGGATGTGGATTACGGCGCGCTGACGCACCTGCTGATCAAGCAGCTCGCCGCACAGCCCGACGCTTCGGTGCACTACCTCAAGCACGTCGAGGATCTGAAGCGCGACGCTGATGGCAGCTGGCGCGTCGATCTGAAGGACACCAAAACGCACGAGCGCCAGAGCCTGACGGCCAAGTTCGTGTTCATCGGTGCCGGCGGTGGTGCGCTGGAACTGCTGCAGAAGTCCGACATTCCCGAAGGCCACGGCTACGGCGGCTTCCCGGTCAGCGGCATCTGGCTGCGTTGCGATGTCGATAGCATCAGCGAACGCCACCATGCCAAGGTCTATGGCAAGGCGCCGCATGGTTCGCCTCCCATGTCCGTGCCCCACCTGGATACGCGCGTGATCGGCGGCAAGAAGTCCGTGCTGTTCGGGCCGTATGCCGGCTTCTCCACGCGTTTCCTCAAGCATGGCTCGCTGACCGACCTGTTCCGCTCCGTGCGTCCGGGCAACATCCTGCCCATGCTGGATGTGGCCAAGGACAACTGGCAGCTCAGCGAGTACCTGATTTCGCAAGTGCTGCAAAGCGCCAAGGATCAGTTCGCGATGCTGCGCCAGTTCTATCCCAATGCCAAGACGCCGGACTGGACGACTGCCGTCGCCGGCCAGCGTGTGCAGATCATCAAGCCGGGCACGGAGAAGGAAGGCGTCCTGGAGTTCGGCACCGAATTGATCGCTTCCAGCGATAAGTCGCTGGCCGCGCTGCTGGGTGCGTCGCCAGGCGCCTCGACGGCGGCTTTCATTGCCCTGGAAGTCCTGCAGAAGTGCTTTGCCGACAAACTGACTGCCGACGGTTGGTTGCCCAAGCTGAAGACCATCATCCCGACTTACGGGGTGGATCTGAAGACGGACGCCGATGCTTGCCGCGAAATCCGCAAGTCCACGGCGGCCACGCTTAATCTGGAATTCATCTGAGGGTTGCCATGAGCATCAAGAATGTTGCTGAGTATGTAATCGGTACGCTGGCGGAAAGTGGCGTCAAGCGTATCTACGGGATTGTCGGCGATAGCCTGAATGGCCTGACGGAAGCGCTGCGCCAGCAAAAGGAAGTGGAATGGGTCGGCGTGCGCCACGAAGAAGTGGCCGCATTCGCTGCATCCGGTGAGTCCCAGGTGACGGGCGAGCTGTCGGTGTGCGCCGGCTCGTGCGGGCCGGGCAACCTGCACCTGATCAACGGCTTGTTCGACGCGCATCGCAGCCGGACGCCGGTGCTGGCCATTGCCGCGCATATTCCATCGGCGGAAATCGGCAGCGGCTATTTCCAGGAAACGCATCCGCAGGAATTGTTCCGCGAGTGCAGCCACTACTGCGAACTGGTGTCTGACGCCAGCCAGATTCCCTATGTGCTGGACAATGCCATCCGCGCGGCCGTTGGCAAGCGTGGCGTGGCTGTCGTGGTGCTGCCGGGTGACGTGGCGCTGCAGGCATCGCCGCGCAAGAGCGTCACTTCGCGTCGCGGCCTGCTGCCGCCGCAGCCGAAGGTCACGCCGGCTGACGAGGAAATCACGGCGCTGGCAGACTTGCTCAACGATTCGTCCAAGGTGGCGATTTTCGCTGGCCGCGGTTGCGCGGGCGCGCATGCCCAGTTGCTGCAACTGGCCGACGTGCTCAAGAGCCCCATCGTGCACGCACTGGGCGGAAAGGAACACGTTGAGTACGACAACCCCTTCGATGTGGGGATGACGGGTTTCATCGGCTTTTCCTCGGGCTATGCCGCCATGCATCATTGCGACACGCTGCTGATGCTGGGCACGGATTTCCCGTACAAGCAATTCCTGCCGACGGATTGCAAGATCGTCCAGGTGGATATCCGCCCGGAAAGCCTGGGCCGCCGCGCCAAGCTGGATCTGGGCGTCGTGGGCGATGTGGCGTTGACCATCGAAGCCGTGCTGCCCAAGCTGAAAGCACGTACCGACCGCAAGTTCCTGGATGCCGCGCTGGCGCATTACAAGGACGCCCGTGCCGGTCTGGACGAGCTGGCCCAGGGCAAGGCAGGCAAGCCGCCCATTCATCCGCAATACCTGGCCAGCCTGTTGAGCCAGCATGCCGATGAGGATGCTGTTTTCACGGCGGACGTCGGCACGGCCACGGTGTGGGCGGCACGTTATCTGAAGATGAACGGCAAGCGCCGCCTGATCGGTTCGCTGACGCACGGTTCCATGGCCAATGCGCTGCCGCAGGCCATCGGCATCCAGGCCTCCCAGCCGCACCGCCAGGTCGTGACGTTCTCCGGGGACGGTGGCTTCTCGATGCTGATGGGCGACCTGATTACCGTCAAGCATCGCAACCTGCCCGTGAAGATCGTTGTGTTCAACAACGGCGTGCTGGGCTTCGTGGCGCTGGAAATGAAGGCCGCGGGTTTCATCGACACGGAAGTGGATCTCGACAACCCCGATTTCTCCGCCGTGGCGCGTGCCGTGGGTATCCATGCCGTGCGCGTGGAGGATCCGGGCGATCTGGAAGCGGCGGTGAAGGAAGTGCTGGCGCATGACGGCCCGGCGTTGCTGGACGTCGTGACGGCCAAGCAGGAACTGGTCATGCCGCCCACGATCGGCATCGAACAGGTCAAGGGTTTCAGTCTGTGGGGCTTGCGTGCAGTGATGGACGGCAAGATGAGCAACGTCATTGACTTGGCCAAGACCAACCTGCTGCCCCGGTAATACCGGACAGCGGGGGTTTTGATCCAAGGCATCCAGGAAGGGCGCAGACCGAGTCTGCGCCTTTTAGGTAAGTGCCGGCTGCAGGTGTGAGCCGGGCCGGTCCCGCCTTTTCCGGGATCCATTATCACAAGGAGTAATGTGATGGTAGATGATGCAGTGGTCGATCTGTCGCGGCTTCAGTTCGCGGCAACTGCGCTTTATCACTTCCTGTTCGTCCCCCTGACCCTGGGACTGTCCATCCTCATCGCCGTCATGGAGACGGTGTATGTCGCGACGGGCAAGGAAGTTTATCGCCGCATGACCCAGTTCTGGGCCAAGCTGTTCATGATCAATTTTGCGCTGGGCGTGGCGACCGGCCTGACGATGGAGTTCCAGTTCGGTACGAACTGGTCCTTCTATTCCAGTTTTGTGGGCGATGCCTTCGGCGCGCTGCTGGCCGTGGAAGGGCTGATGGCCTTCTTCATGGAATCCACTTTCATCGGGCTGATGGTGTTCGGCTGGAACAAGCTGAGCCGTGCTCAGCACTTGGTCGTCACCTATCTCGTCGCTTTGGGTTCCAACCTGTCGGCGTTGTGGATTCTGGTGGCCAACAGCTTCATGCAAAGTCCGCAGGGCGCCGCGTTCAACCCGGTGACCATGCGTATGGAACTGGAAAGCTTTTTCCACCTGTTCTTCAACCCTGACGCGCAAGCCAAGTTCGTGCATACGGTGCTGGCAGGCTATGTGACAGCGGCGATTTTCGTCTGTGGTGTCAGTGCCTTCTATATGCTGCGCAACCGGCATATGGATCTGGCCAAGCGTTCCTTCCGCATCGCGTCGCTGTTCGGCGTGCTGGGGACGGCAGGTGTACTGACGCTGGGCGATGCACTGGGCTTCGTGGGCGCGCATGCGCAGCCGACGAAACTGGTGGCCATGGAAGCATTGTGGGAAACCGAAGAAGCCCCGATGTCCTTCAATGCCATCGCCTTCCCGTCGCAGGACGAGCAGCGCAACCTGTGGGCATTGCAGATTCCGGCCATGCTGTCCATCCTGGTGACGCACTCGCTGGACGGTACGGTACCGGCGGTCGATGTGCTGGAGGAACGTGCCAAGGTGAGGATACAGAGCGGCATTCCCGCGCTGAAAGCCATGGAGAAACTGAGCGCCGACCCGACCGATGCGGAAGCGCTGGCGCAGTTTGAAGCGCACAAGGCCGATCTGGGCTACGGCTTCCTGGTGCAACGCTACGCACCGGACGGTGATGTGTCGCGCGTGACGCAAGCGGATATCGACAAGGCAGCCAAGGACACCATTCCTGAGGTCTGGCTGATCTTCTGGTCGTTCCGGGTCATGGTGGCGCTGGGTCTGTTGATGCTGGGTTACTTCCTGCTGGCCATTATCCTGACGCTGACCAACAAGGTGCATCACTATCGCTGGTTCCTGCGCGGTTCGGTCTGGATGATTCCCGTGCCATTCCTGGCCTGTGAAATGGGCTGGCTGGTGGCTGAAGTGGGTCGCCAGCCCTGGACGGTATATGAAGTGCTGCCGACCTGGCTGTCTGCATCCACGCATAGCCTGACCTATATGATCGTGTCCTTGGTCGGCTTTGTGGTGATCTATACGATCTTCGCGGTCATCGAGATCTTCCTCATGCTGAAGTCCATCCGCAAGGGGCCTGATGATCCCGAGCCCGAAGCTTCGGTTCCGTCCATTGCGCCGGCCCCGGCCGCTGCAACCTGAGCTCAAGGAGATTCGTCATGGAGATTTATCTCGTACTGAAAGTGCTCTGGTGGGTATTGCTGGGCGTGTTGCTGATCGGTCTGGCCGTCATGGTCGGCATGGACATGGGCGTAGGCACGCTGCTGCGCTTCGTGGGCCGCACCGATGCGGAACGCCGCGTGGCGCTCAACATCATCGGTCCGCACTGGGACGGCAACCAGGTCTGGTTCATCCTGGGCGGCGGAGCCATCTTCGCAGCCTGGCCGCTGGTCTATGCCACGGCCTTCTCCGGCTTCTATATTGTGATGCTGGTGCTGCTGTGGAGCATGATCGTGCGTCCGCTGGGTTTCGAGTACCGCAGCAAGATGCCGTCCGAACGTTGGCGTAATGCCTGGGACTGGAGCCTGTTCGTGTCCGGTTTCGTGCCCATGCTGATTTTCGGTGCCGCCATTGGCAACGTGTTGCAGGGCGTGCCGTTCCATTTCGATTGGCGCCTGACGTCCTACTACACCGGCAGTTTCCTGGAACTGCTGAACCCGTTCGCCATCCTGTGCGGCCTGGTGTCCGTGTCCATGTCCATCTACATGGGGGGTGCCATGCTGATGAGCGGCAGCGCGGGTGAAGTCGCTGTGCGCGCGCGCCGTGCGGCCCTGTGGGGGGGCGTGGTCGCCTTGGTGTTGTTCACCATCGGCGGCTTCTGGGTTTCCGGCATGGACGGCTTCCGTATTGTGCAGAGCCCGGATTTCGCCGCAGCGCAAACGCCGCTGCACCAAACGGTGGAACGCGTGCCCGGCGGCCTGCTGGCGAATTTCAGCCAGTACCCCGTGCTGTGGATTTTGCCGGCGCTGACCTATATCGGCGTGGTGTTGGGGCTGCTGGCATTGCGTGCCCGTCGTGAGCTGCTGGGCTGGTGGCTGGGCGCGCTGGCCTGGGTGGGCGTGCTGGGCACGGCAGGTGCAGCGATGTTCCCGTTCATGATGCCTTCATCGACCCATCCCTCGCATAGCCTGACCGTCTGGAACTCCGGTGCCAGTGCTGTCACGCAGGGCTGGATGCTGGGCTTTACCATCATCTTCATGCCGCTCATCATTTGCTACACCAGCTGGGCCTTCTGGGTGATGCGTGGCAAGGTGGATGCCAAGCAGGTCGAAAACTCTCACCACGCTTTGTAAGGAGGCGGACATGTCGGTACTTGCACGTTTCATCGTGGCCGGAGTTCTCGCAGTGATCGTCATCCTGCTGGCGATTGTGCTGGGTGACTACGGGCCATGGTATTTCTCCTGGCTGCTGGGCACAGGGTTCATGATCCTGGTAGCAGCGCTGGGTGGCGTCCTGTTTGAAGCGCAGGAAGACGCCGCCGAGCGTGGCGACGCGGGCGCAGCCGGCCAGGCCAAGGCTGCGAAGGACACCTCAGGCTACTGAGGCTGACTTTCCCAGGCTGGCTGGGCCAGTAGGAAAAGAGGCGTTCCGGTTTTGGCCGGAACGCCTCTTTTTTTCATGCTGGGCTAGAGCTCAGGCTGCGGTTTTTCTGCTGATAGGCAATAGCCAGCGCGTCAGCCAGGCGAGTACGATGCCCGCCGCGGCACCGATGGTATCGGCGAGCAGATCCGCCCATTCTCCAGAGCGCCCGAAACTCGGCTGTATCAGTTCGATCAGCCCGCCATAGGCGATGGCGGCAGCGAAAGTGCGCAAGGCCCAGCGCGGCCGGGCGACCACGAAGGGAAAGACCAGCGCGGCAAAGGCCAGTGCGTGGTGGAGCTTGTCTCCGCCGGAAACGCGAGGCAGGGAGCCCGGCGCGGCCAGCGTCAGATAAGTGATAGCAATCAGAAGGGCCAGGGTGGCAGCCAGCGCCAGTCGGTCAAGCATTGATTGAGTCATGAAAACAGAACGGGAATAGACAACGGTGACAGTCCGGCCTGCGCAGCGGCTCGCTTGTTCAGCGATTGGGGTCGAACCGGCCAAGTGGCCGAACAGTCCGGTGGCGCATCAGGATCGGGCGTGCCTGCGAGGTACAGAGTAAAGCGGGGTGGTGCAGCGATAGCCCGAAATACCGGGGAGGTCGGGCCAAGCCTTGCAAGCTCAGCGCTGGGATCGTATCACGTGGCCAGGATAGGCAAGCTGACATCGAGTCCGGACGAGGCCAATGGCCAGGGCGGCAGGGGACGAACGGTGAACCTGTGCTGCAAGCCTGGCCGTGTCCTGCCCTGGAGGATGGGCGGCGGCAGTGCGGGCCAGCGGGGCGATACGCTAGAATGCGGTTTTGCGGCTTGGGCTCTCGCCCTCTGTCGTGTCTCTTCCTGTTCTGCGCCGCGCTGGATATGTCCGGTGGCGGGCAAGGAGTCTTTCATGTTGCGCGCCTGCTGGCTGGCAGCGTATGTCTGCGCCATCTTGTTGGCCAATATCTTTCTGGACAGCTTTATCGGGTTGCCAGGATTTGGTCTCTTCAGTATCGGTTCCATTTTCTTCGCGGCGGTTTTCACCTTGCGTGATCGCCTGCACGCCTATGGTCTGCCGACGGTCTATCTGGCCATCGGGCTGGCCCTGCTGGTGACGGCAGCCTACGGCCAGTTCATCGCTCACGTACCACCACGTTTTTTACTGGCCTCGTTCGCCGCCATACTGGCAGGCGAGTTGGCCGATACGGCCATGTTTCAGCGACTGCGCCACAGGCGTTGGCATGCGCGCGTGCTTGCCAGCAATGCCGTCAGCGTCCCGCTGGACAGTACCGCCTTCACGGTGCTGGCTTTTGCGGGAGCCATGAGCGTCTATGACATGACGCAGATCATTTATGCGGATGTCATCGGCAAGTTTCTGATTGCCGCCGTGCTGGCCTGGCTGCCGTTCATGCAATGGGAGCGACGCCGGCAGCAAGGCGGAACGGGCGCCTGCCCGTTGACAGTGCCAGATTGTTCGGTGCCTGTCTGTTCCGTGCCTGTCGCTAATGGGCCGTTGGAAATGACACAATCTGGAGAAAAATCATGCTGAGTGCCTATGCCGCGCGCCAGATGCGCCAAGCGCTGGCACGATCCTCGGGCCAGCGGTCAGCGTCGCGGGTCGGCGCAACAGCAGGGGAGGCTGAGGCGACCACGGTGGCCGTGGTGGCCGGGATGGCAGCCGATGTGGCGAGCGACCATACGGCTGTTCCCGAGCGTCCTGATGATTATCGTTCGCCGGACACGGGGGCCGTGCTGAAAACCATTGCCAATCCGCATCCGGGGATGCGGACCTGGCAGCAGCATGAGCTGATCCTGCCCGAATTGTGCCCGGCCTCGCATAATCCGGGGGAGGGGTCCTGGTTGCATATCCGCTATCGCAGCCGGGCGCGCTTGCTCGAAGTGTTTTCACTGGGGGCTTATCTCCAGGCATTCATCGGGCATCGTCTGGTGCGTGATGTCGAGCAGTTGACGCAGGTGCTTGCCCGGGATTGCGCACGGGTACTAGGGCATGGCGTCGAACTGGAAGGATATTTTGTGCTGCCCAAACTGGGCCAGGCGGTTCGTACGCGGGTGCGGACAGCGGGTTGAACGGACGCCCGGCAGGCGGGGTTGCAGCCGGCGGGGCAATCAGCCTCTGGCCCGGACAAGGGCATGGGGGGGCATGAGCCCTGGGTCGCGTTCCAGGTGACGATAAATGGTACTGCGATGGATGCCCAGCCGCCGCGCCGCCTGTGACACGTTGCCACTGCAGGCCGCCAGGGTTTGTTCGATCATGGCAAGCGTGGCGTCGCGCAGGCCGGCGGGCTTCGTGCGGGGCGCGGGGGGAGCATCTGCTGCCACGGCGGATGCGGCGGCGCCGGTATCAGATGGCGATGCCGGCTGAAGGGGAGGTGATCCGGCCGTGTTGGATGTCTGGCTACCGGGCAGCGCAACATTTTGCAGATACGCGGCGACATCTGCGGCAGTGATCACGCTGCCGGGGGCGCTCATGACGCTCAAGGTACGCATGAAGGCCTGGAGTTCGCGGTAATTGCCGGGCCAGGGGTGGCGGGTGAGTTGATCCAGCGCGCTGTCATCCAGGGTCAAGGGCAGGGCATCGCCTGCGGTGGCGCGCAGCATGCTGCACACATAACTGCGGAAATCCGCGCGTTCGCGCAGTGGCGGCAAATTGACGCGCAGGTCATGCAGGCGATAGAACAAGTCATTACGGAACTGCTCGGCCTGCACCAGTGCGCCGATGTCCCGGTGGGTGGCGCTGATCAGGCCGAATTCGACCGGTATCAGGCGATCCGAACCCAGGGGTTGCACCGCCCGTTCCTGCAAGGCGCGCAGCAGGCGGGTCTGCAGACTGAGAGGCATGTCGCCGATTTCATCCAGGAACAGAACGCCACCGTCTGCCTCGCGCAGCCGGCCACGCGAGCCATTGCGGCGCGCGCCGGTAAAGGCGCCGGCTTCATAGCCGAACAGTTCGGCTTCGATCAGGGATTCAGGCAGGGCGCCGCAATTGACGGCAACAAAGGGGCCATTGCGCCAGCGGCTGGCTGCGTGCAGCCGGCGGGCATAAATTTCCTTGCCGGCTCCGGTTTCCCCTTGCAGAAACACCCCCAAGCCGCCATCAAAGGCACGGCGCACGGCATCAAATCGCGTGCTCAGTTGGGGATCCAGGGCCAGCTTGGGTGCCAGGGCGGGGTGGGGGCGGACGCCTGCGGGCCGCTCTTCCCTGGGCGGTGTTTCCGCTGATGCCTGGCCCTCAGGGCGTACCGGGCGTGCGGGAGAGGCGGCCGGCGTTGGGGGGGAAGCGTGTGCTGCGGCAGGGGGAGACACCGGCGCGCTTGCAGCCGATGCTGCCAGGGAAACGGCGCTGGATGCCGGGAAGGTCGCGCCGACCGGGATGAGTGTGCGATTGCGGAACAGGCTGGCATAAAAGCTTTCGCCGTCCGGGGCCCGCAGCAAGGTGGCCTCCTGGCCCAGTTGTTGCCATTCGCCCAGCCAGCGTTGCGCCGGCTGATCAAGCAAGTCGCTCCAGGAGGTGCGCAGCAGGCTCAGCGCAAGGTCATTGGCGCCAACAATGTGGCCGTCCTCCAGCAGCAGCAAGGCCCGCTCAGTCGATTCCAGCAAGGAAGGCTGGCGTTGAAAGACGAGCAATTCCCGCCCGGAGAGGCTTTGCTGCATCATCCGGTTGGTAATCAGCCGTGAACACAGCGCGGCCAGGCCCAGCGCGTAGTCATGCAACTGCGACGCTTCGCCGGAAATATCGAGTACACCCATGCGGTCGCCACGCGGCGACCAGACCGGCGCACCGTGACAACTCAGAATACGGTTGCAGTGCAGATAATGTTCCGCACCATGCACGCGTACCGGCGTGTTTTCCAGCAAGGCAGTGCCGATGGCATTGGTGCCGCGGTGCTGTTCGGCCCAGCTGACGCCGGGCTGCAGCGCCACGCTTTCCGCCTGTTGCAGGAAACTGGTGTTTCCAGCGGTTTGCAGGATCACCCCAGTGGCATCCGCCAGCAGCACGATGCCGGCGTGGCGCCCCACCATATTGGAGAGCGTGTCGATTTCCGGCTGGGCCGCCTGCAGCAGGCTGGCATGCTGTGCCAGCCTGACATTGAGTTCGCCGCGTACCAGCATGACGGGATCGGGTTGCATGTCGGATTCCCGAGCCATGCAGCGTTGCCAGGAACGCAGCACCGAGGCCGAAGAGGGTTCGGCTTGCAGTGCAGCGGCGAAATGGAATGTCATCTCTATGGCCTCCCTTAGAACGTCGTTACGATCTATGCGTGGTACGCGCAAGGCGACAAAGATTGCAAAATCAAAGTGTCGCTTTATGCGACAGGTGTTGTCTTTGAATGTGTCGCAGTGTCGCGGTTTGCAGCGTTGCAGCCAGGACTGGCTGAGGTACGGCATAAGCAAATTATGCCCTAAACCTGCGCCTGCACCAGCGCGGAAAACGAGAAGCATTTTTTCCTGCTTCTTGGCATGCTAATTGCTTATGTACCGGCAAGGGCGGCGCCGCATGGTGCGGTTCCGAACCGTTAAAGGAGAAGAGGCATGAATCTGTCAGATTTGAAGAAGCTGGGACTGGATGTCGAATTTCCGTTCAAGAAGAAGTATGAGAACTTCATCGGTGGCAAGTGGGTTGCACCGGTGGCAGGCAACTACTTCGAGGACATTTCGCCCATCACCGGCCAGGCATTTACCAGTGTGCCGCGTTCCGACGCGCAGGATATCGAATTGGCCCTGGATGCCGCCCATGCCGCGCGTGCCGCCTGGGGCAGGACGTCCGCTGCCGAGCGCTCCAACATCCTGCTGCGCATCGCCGATCGCATCGAACAGAACCTCGAACGCCTGGCGGTTGCCGAAACCATAGATAACGGCAAGCCGCTGCGCGAAACCATGGCTGCCGACCTGCCACTGGCCGTGGATCACTTCCGTTACTTCGCGGGTTGCCTGCGGGCCGAGGAAGGCGCAATTTCCGAGATTGACAGCACCACGGTTGCCTACCACTTCAAGGAGCCCATTGGCGTGGTCGGTCAGATCATTCCGTGGAATTTCCCCTTGCTGATGGCCGCCTGGAAGCTGGCGCCGGCACTGGCGGCAGGATGCCCGGTCGTGCTGAAGCCGGCAGAGCAGACGCCGGCTTCCATCCTGGTACTGATGGAGCTGATTGGCGACCTGCTGCCGGCAGGCGTGCTCAATATTGTCAACGGCTTTGGCAAGGAGGCCGGTGAGGCCTTGGCGACCAGCAAGCGCATTGCCAAGGTGGCATTCACGGGCTCCACGCCGGTGGGGCGCCATATCCTGCATGCCGCAGCAGAAAACCTGATTCCGGCAACGGTCGAACTGGGCGGGAAATCGCCCAATATCTTCTTTGCCGACGTTCTCGATAAGGATGATGCTTTCCTGGACAAGGCCTTGGAAGGTCTGTCTATGTTCGCTTTGAACCAGGGTGAAATCTGCACATGCCCCTCGCGCATCCTGATTCAGGAATCCATCTACGAGCGTTTTATTGAAAAGGCGGTTGCCCGGGTCAAGTCCATCAAGACCGGTAACCCGCTGGATCGCCAGACCATGGTGGGAGCGCAGGTATCCAAGGCGCAGATGGACAAGATCCTGTCCTATATCGACATCGGCCGCAACGAAGGCGCAGAGTGCCTGATCGGCGGCACGCGTAACCCGCTCAAGGAAGGCCTGGAGGATGGCTACTACATCAGCCCGACTTTGCTGCTGGGCAAGAATGACATGCGTATTTTCCAGGAGGAAATTTTCGGGCCCGTCGCGGCTGTCACGACGTTCAAGGATGAGGAAGAAGCCATCGCCATCGCCAACGATACGTCCTTCGGCCTGGGTGCCGGTGTCTGGACGCGTGACGGTTCGCAAGCCTACCGGGTCGGGCGTGGCGTGCAGGCAGGCCGGGTCTGGACCAACTGCTATCACCTCTATCCTGCGCATGCGGCGTTCGGTGGCTACAAGGAATCCGGTATCGGCCGTGAAACCCACAAGGTCGCCTTGTCCAACTACCAGCAAACCAAGTGCCTGCTGGTGAGCTACAGCCCCAACGCATTGGGCTTTTATTGAGCACGAAACGAGCAGACGGTAGGCCGGGACGTTTCGGCCTGCTGCCTGCGCGTTGTCTGTGGCGCCCAGCGCCACAGACCCCTTTGGTGGCGAAGCATGATCGGGATCAAGACGCCCGGTCACGCTTTTGTCCATGATGGTGTTTGATTTGTTTCAAGGAGCGTATCCATGCAACGCACGATGAAAGCGGCAGTTCTACGTACTTTCGGCCAGCCCCTGCGGATCGAAGAAGTTGAAGTTCCGCGTCCGGGGCCGGGTGACATCCTTGTCAAGATCGAAGCATGCGGCGTTTGCCATACCGATCTGCACGCCGTGGAAGGAGATTGGCCGGTCAAGCCCAATCCGCCCTTCATTCCAGGCCATGAGGGCGTGGGGCATGTCGTGGCGGTTGGCCAGGGCGTCACTCATGTCAAGGAAGGGGATCGCGTCGGTATTCCCTGGCTGTATTCGGCTTGCGGTTATTGCGAGCACTGCCTGGGCGGCTGGGAAACGCTGTGTGAAAAGCAGCAGAATGCCGGTTACTCGGTCAATGGCGGCTTTGCGGAATACGCGCTGGCCAATGCTTCCTATGTCGGTTTGCTGCCCAAGAGCGTGGACTTCATCGAGATTGCGCCTATCCTGTGCGCCGGCGTGACGGTGTACAAGGGATTGAAGATGACGGAGACCCAGGCTGGGCAATGGGTCGCCATTTCGGGAATCGGCGGCCTTGGGCACGTGGCTGTGCAGTACGCGCGAGCCATGGGGCTGAATGTTGCCGCCGTGGATGTTGATGATGAAAAGCTGGAACTGGCGCGCAAGCTGGGCGCCGAAGTCACCGTTAATGCACGCAATACCGACCCTGCGGCTTACCTGAAACGTGAAGTCGGGGGCGTGCATGGCGCGCTGGTGACCGCCGTGTCGCCTATCGCGTTCCAGCAGGCCATGGGAATGACGCGCCGTGGCGGCACGATTGCGCTCAATGGTTTGCCGCCGGGCGAGTTCTCGCTGTCCATTTTCGATATGGTGCTCAATGGCACGACCGTACGCGGTTCCATTGTCGGGACGCGCCTGGACTTGCAGGAGGCCCTGGATTTTGCCGGAGATGGCAAGGTCAAGGCGACGGTGACGTCCGACAAGCTGGAAAACGTCAACGAAGTGTTCGATCGCATGCGCCAAGGCAAGATCAACGGCCGCGTCGTATTGGATCTGGCTGCGTGATGCCAGAAGGGATGCGCCCTTGGGCGCATCCATGAAAAACACCCCGGAAGCGCGGATATCTGTCGCGTTTTCGGGGTGTGTTTTTTTTATGGCCGCCACTGCGTGAGCCTGGCCCGTCGGGCCAGGCAAGGTTCAGGTATTCCTGCGGTCAGGCTTCGACATCGGCAGAGGCCTCCGCCGCTTGTGCCATGAAGCCGCCACTTTGGCGTTCCCACAGGCGGGCGTAAAGGCCGCCTTGCGCCAGCAGTTCGGCATGCGTGCCGCTTTCGACGATATGGCCCTGGTTCAGTACGACCAGACGATCCATGCGGGCAATCGTGGAGAGACGGTGGGCGATGGCGATCACCGTCTTGCCGCGCATCAGGATATCCAGGCTGTCCTGGATGGCTGCTTCTACTTCCGAATCGAGCGCCGATGTCGCTTCATCGAGCACCAGGATGGGGGCGTTTTTCAGCAGGACTCGGGCAATGGCAATGCGTTGGCGCTGCCCGCCGGACAGTTTGACGCCGCGTTCGCCGACGTAAGCATCCAGCCCCTGGCGGCCATCGCCATCGCTCAGCTTGGGCACGAAGTCTGCGGCGCTGGCCTGGGCCAGGGCTTCAAACAATTCTGCATCGCTGGCGCCGGGACGCCCGTAGAGCAGGTTTTCCCGGATGGAGCGGTGCAGCAGGGACGGTTCCTGGGTCACGATACCGATCTGTTCGCGCAAGCTATCCTGCTGCACTTGGGCGATGTCCTGCTGGTCAACCAGAATGCGTCCGCCCTGGACGTCATACAGCCTCAGCAGCAAGTTGACCAGCGTGGATTTACCGACGCCAGATGGGCCGATCAGGCCGATTTTTTCTCCGGGACGAATGTGCAGATCCACGCCCTGCAGAACGGGATGGCGTTCGTCGTAGTGGAACTGGACATGGTCAAAGCGGATATCGCCCTGGGTGATGGCCAGTGGCGGGGCCTTGGGCGCATCCACGACGCTGCGCGGTTGGGCGATGGTGCGCAAGCCGTCCTGAACCACGCCGAAGCTTTCGAAAATGCCGCTCACGACCCACATGATCCAGCCGGACATGGTGTTGATACGGATCACGAGGCCCGTGGACAGCGCAATGACGCCCAGGGAAGCATGGCCGGCGTGCCAGAGCCAGACCGCGAGCCCTGCGGTGCCGACGATCAGAATGCCGCTCAGGCTGGTAATGGCGAAGTCCATGGCGGTGATGACGCGGCCGGACATTTGCGCCTTGGCCGTTTGCTCCGCCATGGCGGCCTGGGCGTGCTGCTCTTCCAGACGGGTATGGGCGAACAGCTTGAGCGTGATGATATTGGTATAGCTATCGACAATACGGCCCAGCAGCTTGGCGCGCGCGGCTGCGGATGCCGCGGAGCGGCGCCGTGCCAACGGCACGAAGTAAGCGAGCAGGCCGATATAACAGACCAGCCAGAACAGCAGCGGCAGGGTCAGCAGCCAGTCGGCCTGGGCGAACAGGTAAATGGCGCTGCCCGAATACACCACCATGCGCCAGAGGGCATCCACCATCTGTACGGACGATTCGCGCAGCGCCAGCGACGTCTGCATGATGCGGCTGGCAGTACGGCCGGCCAGATCGTTCTGGAAAAAACTCAGGCTTTGTCCAAGGACATAGCGGTGGTTCTGCCAGCGGATCATCGTGGCGAAATTCGGGTTGATGGTCTGGTGCACCAGCAGGTTATGCAGGCCAGACAGCAAGGGCCGGACCAGCAGGGCGATGATGGCCATCGTCAGCAGCGCCGTACCATGCACCGTGAAAAAATCTTCCTTGGCCGTGGATTGCGCCATATCGACGATTTCACCGATAAAGCTGAAGAGGGCGACCTCAACCAGCGAACCGGCCAGCCCGACGACCAGCAGCAGAATGAACCAGGGCCAGACTTGCTTCAGATAGAAGCGGTAGAACGCGCCTACCTCGTCCGGCGGCGCGGTATCGGGCGATGGCTTGAACGGATTGATCAGGTTTTCGAAACGTTGGAACAGGGACGACTTGGTCTGTTTTGGCATGCGTAACTCAGTATTTTTGAAGCTGTGTGCAACGAGGGTCAATCCTGCGGCGCACGCGCCGTGGTGGGGGGCGGTGCGGCGTCGGGAGCGACCTGGCCGGTGTGTTCCGGCTCGGCGTGTTCGTGTAATTCTTCTGCAGGATGATAACGGCGGACACGCCACCGTACGCGCAAGTCGTTCCAGAGCGGCGGCAAGGCCAGCACCAGCAAGAAGAAGGAAAGCGGCAGCGTCATGGAATAGCCCCAGGACTGAAAGCCGAAAGCGCCTGTCATGGCACCTACCAGAAAAGCCAGCAGAAGCTTGCTGTGCAGAATCAGCTTGGCGCGATTGGCAACGACCCGCCCTTGCCCCCGATGGGTGGCGCGCGGGCTATTGATATAGAACAGCTTGCCCAGTTCTATGCCAATATCGGTCACCATGCCGGTGACATGGGTCGTGCGGATCACGGCATTGGAAATCTTGGTGATCAGGGCATTTTGCAGGCCCATCATGTAGCACAGCAGGACGACGGTAGGAGGCTGCAGAAAAGTGACCTGCCGGGCAATCTGCGCGCCGATCAGGCCGAACAGCAGCAACAGGGCTGCCTCCAGCAGCATCGGAATGGAGTACTGCGAGTGCAGGCGCTTGCGGCGCGCATAGTTGACCAGAATGGATGTGGTGATGGCACCGGCCAGGAATGAGCAGACGGCCACGACGCAGGCCAGCGCCAGCTCGAGATTGCGGGCACTGAGATGATCGGCAATGCCGGAGACCATGCCTGACATATGCGAGGTGTACTGGCCAACCGCCAGGAAACCGCCGGCATTGGCTGCACCCGCGACAAATGCCAGGCAGGCGCCCAGGCGCGCGTCAGTCTTGGGCGTCCGACGAGTATCGGTCCAGTGTGTGTAGCGCAACGACATAACCCTTCCAAAAGCGGGGGAGCAGCGGAAACGGGAGCGTATGGCCTTGGCAGGGCAAGGGAACGCGCTGCGGCGGTCCGGTCAGCAAACTCATTATAGGAGCGCCAGGGCTGGTTGGCACTTAAACGCGCGCGCCGACGAGCCTGCACGGGCGCAAGCGCAGCAGCGGTTCATACCCTGCAGCGATGGAGAGTCTCGGTGCTATCATCATTCGCTTGGTGGCGGGCACCAGGGGCCAGATGCAACATCCCCTGTTCCGCTTGTTCAACTGCGCCAGGGTGCGCTCACAGGCCGAGTCGCCATGCGTTCCAATTCTTCCCGTTCCTCCCGGCAGGCTTCTGCTCCAGGCAGCAGGCGTTCAGGTCCCTTTTCTGGCCGGAAGCTGGTCGTTCTCGGGGTGGTGTTTCTTTTTGCGGTACTGGCCAGCTGGGTCGGGCAGGATCGGGCGCCTTCGTCAGAGGTAACGCCGCAGGCGGGGGCCGCGGCGGAACGGTCTGCGGCGCAGTGGCCGGCGCTGCCGACGGACCAGTACCGTTATGCCATACAAGGCCAGGTTGTGCATGTGGCGGATGGCGACACGCTGACGGTGCGGCCGGCTGGCCAGGCGCAGCGTCGCATTCGGCTGGCCAATATCGACGCGCCGGAAACCGGGGATGGCGCGGCCCGTCCGGGGCAGCCCTTCGGTGCGGCAGCGCGTCGCGAGCTGGATCGCCTGGTCGCGGGCCAGCAGGTGTCCTTGCAATGCTACGAGGCAGATCAATACGGGCGCGATGTCTGCGACGTATTGCTGGGCGGGAACGATAGCGCCAACCGGCGCATGGTGGCCGCTGGCTATGCCTGGGCCAACCAGCAGGGCAAGGGCAAGCATCTGCGAGACAAATATATGGTGACGCTGGAGCAGCAGGCACGGCGTGAAAAACAGGGAATTTGGGCCGAACCGGACGCTATCCGTCCGTGGGTATGGCGCTATGATTGCTGGCAGCAGGGCAAGTGCTGATCGGCCTTGCCGTGAACTGAGCCGGGACAGTCATACGGGGCAGTCGGCATGGAAGGGGGGAACGGGGAATGCGCGTATTGCGGTGGGCACGATGGGGAGCAATGCTGGCGGCCGTCTGGCTGGCCGGGTGTGAACGAACGCCGGTGAACAGCCCCTATCCGGATGGGGCCATGGCGCAGAACACGCTGTACACCACGTTCATCAGCCGTTCGCCAAAATCGCTGGATCCGGCCAAGTCCTATGCGACGGACGAGACCCCCTATACCTACAATATCTACGAACCGCTCTACGGCTATCACTACCTCAAGCGGCCGTATGAGTTGATTCCCCGTGCCGCCGAAGCCATCAGCGAACCGGTGTATTACGACGCTGCGGGCAAGCCGTTGCCGGCGGATGCGCCGGGCGAGAGCATTGCGGAAAGCGTTTATGACATCCGTCTGCGCCCGGGCATTCTGTTCCAGCCGCACCCGGCATTTGCACGGACTGAAGCGAGGGGCTACCGGTATTGGCCCATTGCTGCGGAGGATCTGGCAGCAGTGACCGGCGTGCCGGATTTCCCGGAAACCGGTACCCGGGAGCTGACCGCGCACGATTATGTTTATGCATTCCGGCGCCTGGCCCATCCGCGTCTGGCTTCGCCCATTCTGTCCGTGATGGCAGAGCACGTCGAAGGCATGGAGGAATACAGCCATAGACTGAAACAGGCCTATGACAAGGCGCTGGGCGAGTTTCGTCAGCAGCATCCTGACGCGGACAGGCGCGAATTGCCTTGGCTGGATCTGCGGGATCATGGTTTTGCCGGTGTGGAAGCCCTGGACGATCATACGCTGCGGGTGCGCGTCAAAGGCAAATACCCCCAGTTCAAATATTGGCTGGCCATGACGTTCTTGGCGCCGGTGCCGTGGGAGGCAGACCGCTTCTATCATCAGCCGGGCATGGCCGAGCGGGATCTGTCGCTGGATACCTGGCCGGTGGGGACGGGACCGTATTACCTGGCGGAGTCTTTGCGTAACCGGCGTCATGTTCTGGAGCGCAATCCGAATTTCCGTGGTGAATCCTATCCTTGCGAGGGGGAGCCGGGAGACGAGGCGGCGGGCCTGCTGCAAGACTGCGGCAAAAGGATGCCTTTTGTGGACCGGGCCGTGTTCAGCCTGGAAAAAGAGGCAATTCCCCTGACCGGCAAGTTCATGCAGGGCTATTACGACCTGCCGCAGATGGAACGGGGCGAGTTGGGCGTGGCCATGCGTGTCGCGGCGGGCGACTCCGCCGACAAGGCAGCGCGCTATGCCGAGCGGGGTATTCAGTTGCCCAGTACGGTCGAAACCACCATCTGGTACCTCGGCTTCAATTGGAATGATCCCGTGGTAGGCAAGGGGGATAGCCCCGAACAGGCGGAACGCAACCGGAAATTGCGTCAGGCCATCAGTATTGCCTTCGACTGGGAAGAGTACGTTGCGCTGTTCGAAAATAGCCAGGCGCTGGTGGCGCAGGGGCCGGTTCCTCCCGGTGTGCTGGGGTATGAAGATGGCCCGGAGGGAATCAATACCCAGGTTTATGACGTCGTCGATGGCAAGCCGGTGCGCAAGTCGCTGGAAGAGGCTCGGCGTTTGCTGGCGGAAGCCGGCTATCCGGATGGGCGTGATGCCGAGACTGGCCGGCCGCTGGTGCTGTTCTACGATTCCATGACCGGGGTGGGTTCCAATCCGGCGGAAGACTGGTACCGCCGCCAATTGGCCAAGCTGGGCATTCAGCTGGAAGTCCGCGCGACGGATTTCAACCGTTTCCAGGAAAAAATGCGCAACGGCAGCGCCCAGCTCTTCATGTGGGGCTGGGTGGCGGATTATCCGGACGCCGAGAACTTTTTGTTCATGCTGTATGGTCCCAATGGCAAAGCGGCATTCGGCGGAGAAAATGCCGTCAATTATGTCAATCCAGAATTTGACGCCCTGTTTGAGCAAATGCGTTTTCTGGATGACGGCCCGGAGAAAAAGGCCTTGATTGACCGCATGGTCGTGTTGTTGCAGCGGGACGCACCATGGATGTTCGGTTATTTCCCGATGTCTGGCGGCGCCTATCATCAGTGGCTGCACAATGCCAAACCGACGCAGATGGTGCGCAACAATTTGCCGTATCTCAGGCTGGACGTTGACCAGCGTATCGAGCACGTAGCGCGCTGGAACGCGCCGTCGTGGTGGCCATTGTGGCTGGTCGGCGCCCTGGTCGTGCTGGGTGCTGTGTTGGGCGTCCGGGCCTTGCGCCGCCGCGATCACCGGGCGATGCGGCCCGAGGGAGACAAGCAAGCATGATGGCTTACACACTACGCCGGCTATTGCATGGCGTGTTCATCCTGGTCGGAGTCAACCTTTTGACTTTTCTGCTGTTCTTCTGGGTCAACAGCACGGATGACATGGCGCGTGTGGCGATCGGCGGTCAGCGCATCAGTCAGCAAGCGGTCGAGCAATGGAAAGTGGCGCATGGCTATGACAAGCCGCTGTTTTATAACGCCGAGGCATCGGGCAGTGGCAAGCTGACCGACACTATTTTCTATACGCGTTCAGCGCCTTTGCTGGCACTGGATTTTGGCCAATCGGATTCTGGACGGGATATCGGCCGGGAAATACGTGACCGCATCGGGCCCAGCCTGGCCTTGGCGATTCCCAGTTTCATCCTGGGCATGGCCGCCAGCATCGTGTTTGCCTTGCTGCTGGTATTTTTCCGCGCCACACCGCTGGATTTCTGGGGGGTGGTGCTATGCGTGATTCTGCTCTCCATTTCCAGCCTGTTTTACATCATTGCCGGGCAATGGCTGTTTGCGAAGGTCTGGCAACTGGTGCCGTACTCCGGTTATCAGCCGGGCATGGATATGATCCGCTTCCTGGCCTTGCCGGTGCTGGTGGCGGTCATCGCCCGCTTGGGGCCGGAAGCGCGGTTCTACCGCACTTTGTTCCTGGAGGAAATCGGCAAGGATTATGTGCGCACGGCGCGCTCCAAAGGGTTGTCAGAAACCGTGGTGTTGTTCCGCCATGTGTTGCGCAATGCGCTGCTGCCTATCCTGACTGGCGCCGTGTCGGCCATTCCGCTGCTGTTCATGGGCAGCCTGGTGGCCGAAGCCTTTTTCGGCATTCCGGGGCTGGGCAGCTATACCATTGATGCCATTAATGCCCAGGATTTTTCCGTGGTGCGAGCCATGGTTTTCCTGGGGGCATCCTTGTATATCGTTGGGGTGTTGCTCGCTGATATTTCCTACACGCTGGCCGATCCCCGCGTGCGTTTCCAATAGGCGGCCCGCATGCCCAAGTTTGTCTTGCTCTGGACCGATGCCGCGCTTTTCCTGGTGCTGGCGTTTCTGCTGATCTATGCCTGGCGGGTGCGTCGTTTGCCTGCGCTGCGCGCGAGTTGGCGTGAAGTCTTCCGGCGGGCGCCGGCGGCCTGCTCGGCGCTGGTGCTGGTGGTCTTTGGCAGTATCGCTTTGCTCGATAGCATTCATTTCCGGCCCCAGTTGCCCCCTGTGCCCGGCGCGGCGGCTGATGCGCCGCCCAGTTATGCGCCTGTGGTCCGATCTGCGCTGGATCTGTTGCTGGACGGGACTGCGCTGTCCTCTACCGAAAAGACATATTCCGCGCCGTTGTCGGCCTATCAATTCACCAAGGAGTCCTTGCTGATTGATGGCATCACGGTACGGGATTTTCCGCGTTTGAAGCATGGTGGCGCGCATCTGGACGACCCCGAGGCGCAGCGGGGTGGCGATATCGCCAGGCGGGCAGGCCTGGGCGTTGCCGCGGGCGTACTTGCTGCCGTGCTGCTGGCCGCCGCCGGACTGGCTGTCCTGGGGCGGCGCGGCGGGGGCTGGCGTCAGGCAGCCAGCGATGTGCTGGCGCGGCGGACGGTCTATCCCTGGCTGGCCTTGTGGTGCACGGCCAGCCTGCTCTTGCTCCTGGTGGCGCTGGCGATCAGTCTGGCTGGTGGGTACCACATTCTGGGCACCGACCGTACAGGCAATGATGTGCTGTGGCAGGCCATGAAAAGCCTGCGTACGGCGCTGGTGATCGGGTTTCTTACCTTGCTGGCGATGTTGCCGCCAGCGTTGTTCTTCGGTATTGCCGCAGGGTATTTCAAGGGCCGGGTAGATACCGTCATCCAGTATCTTTACACCATTCTGACGTCCATCCCGGGGGTGCTGCTGATTGCCGCCTGCGTATTGTTGATGCAGGGTTTCATCGACCGCCACCCGGAACTCTATGGTACGGCTGCCGAGCGCGCCGATCTGCGACTGTTCCTGTTGTGCATGGTGCTGGGGTTGACGGGCTGGGCTGGCCTGTGCCGGCTGTTGCGGGCCGAAGCGCTCAAGCTGCGCGAGCTGGAGTACGTCCAGGCGGCGCGCGCTTTTGGCGTATCGCATTGGCGCATCATGCTGCGTCACCTGTTGCCCAATGTGACCCATATCGTACTGATTACTGCCGTGCTGGAGTTTTCAGGTCTGGTGCTGTACGAGGCCGTGCTGTCCTATCTGGGGATTGGTGTCGATGCGACGACCCGTTCATTCGGGTCGATGATTGATATGGCGCGGCTGGAAATGTCGCGGGATCCCATGATTTGGTGGAATCTGCTGACCGCGTTTGGCTTTATGCTCGCGCTGGTGCTGGCTGCCAACCTTTTTGCTGATGCCGTGCGCGATGCCTTTGACCCGAATGGCAATCATGCCCGCCCGCGCCGGCGTTTCAAGCGTCGTGAACGGCCGGCGAGCGCCGTCCGGATGGCATCTTCGGCACACGCCGCCAACGGGGAAGGGAAATGAATCAGAAAAATACCGCGGCGGCGTCCGGGTTGTTGCTGGAAGTCAGTGGTCTGGATGTGGATGTGGATACCGGGCTGGATGATGTCCGGGTGGTCAAGGACCTGGCGTTCAGCATTGCGCGGGGCCAAACCTTTGCGTTGGTGGGGGAGTCCGGCAGCGGCAAGAGCATGACGGCGCTGGCCTTGATGCGGCTTTTGCCGGCAGCGGCCCAGTTAACGGGCGGCACGGTTCGCCTGGCAGGGGAAGAAATCTCCGGTGTTTCCGAACAGGCCATGCGGCGTGTGCGCGGCGGCCGGATCGGCATGATTTTTCAGGAGCCTTCCACCAGCTTGAATCCTGTCATGCGTGTGGGCGATCAGATCATGGAAACGCTGCAGGCCCATACCAGATTGCGTGGCGCGGCCTTGCGCGAGCGGGCCATACGTTGGCTCGATCGTGTCGGGATAGCCGAAGCCGCCAGTCGGATAGATGACTACCCATTCCAGTTTTCCGGGGGCCAGAAGCAGCGCATCATGATTGCCATTGCGCTGGCCGCCGAACCGGCATTGCTGATTGCGGATGAACCGACGACAGCGCTGGATGTCACCGTGCAGGCTCAGATTCTGGATTTGCTGGCGGATATTCAGCAGGAACTCGAAATGGCGGTGCTGTTGATCAGCCACGACCTGGCTGTGGTGCAGCGCGTGGCGGATCATGTGGCGGTCATGCGTCACGGCGAAGTGCTGGTCAGTGCGCCGGCTGATGTGTTTTTTCGGCAGGCAGGCCATCCTTATGTGCAGCAATTGTTTGATGCGATTCCGTCATATGAAAAGCGTGGCCGACCCTTGAGCGCTCATGCCGCTGCGTCGTGGACGGCGCCGCAGGCCGTGCCAACGCAAGTGGGCGTCATCGGGGCGGGCCAGGCGCTTGTCACTCATCAGGCCGATCAGGCCAATCAGGCAGGCGGGTTGAAGGCGGATGCCGTATTGGCGCTGTCGGTTCAGAATCTGTCGGTTTCCTATCCGGTCGGCGCAGGCGGCTGGCTGCGGCGGCGGGCGCGCAAGCATGTGGTGGATGGCTTGTCTTTCGAGCTTCAGGCTGGTGAGACGCTGGCCTTGCTCGGAGAGTCCGGCTGCGGCAAAACCACGACAGGCAAAGCCTTGCTGCGCCTGCTGGATGCGCAGGCAGAGGTCAGCGGTGATGTGCGCTTGCAAGGCGCGGATGTTTTTCGCGCTGATCGCCGCACCATGCGCCGTCTGCGGCGCGGCATACAGATCGTGTTTCAGGATCCCTACGGTTCGCTGGACCCGCGCATGCGTGTCGGGCAGGCCATTGAAGAAGGCCTGTCGTCGCTGCGGCCGGAGTGGGACAAGAGCGAGCGGCAACGCCGCATTGCCAGTCTGTTGCGGCGTGTCGGCTTGCCAGAGGATGCGGCCATGCGTTGGCCGCATGAATTTTCCGGTGGGCAGCGCCAGCGCATCGCCATTGCCCGGGCGTTGGCGGTGGAACCGGCCGTGCTGGTGCTGGATGAGCCGACATCGGCGCTGGATGTTTCCATTCAGGCGCAGATACTGGACCTGCTGCGCGAACTGCAGGCGGAAACCGGCATGGCTTATCTCTTTATCACCCATAATTTCAGCGTCGTGGAATATATGGCTGACCGGATTGCTGTCATGGAGTCAGGAAAAATTGCGGAGATCGGCCCGGCTCGGCAAGTGCTGGAACAAGCGCAGTCCCATGCGGCGCAACGTTTGCTGGCAGCGGTGCCGCGTCTGACCTTGGGCGAATCGGCGTAAGCGGGGATAGCGGCGCAGGTGTGTCGCGGGCATCGCTTGATTTCAATAGGGGTCGGCGGGCCTTGTGGGCAGCATTTGCCGGCAGGCTGCCCGCAAGGCGGCGGCAAACCGCTGGGTGCCGGGATGCGCGCGGCTGTCGCGCCGTGTGAACAGCGCAATGGGGGGCAGTTGCCAGCCCAGGGAGTAAGGCACGATGGCGACGCCCGCGACACGCACCAGCTCGTTGGCGATATCGGCGGGGACGATCGAAATGGCCTGTTCGCTGCCGGCAATCAAGGTACCGATCAACTCTGTTGAGTGGCTTTCTGTGAGGGGCAGCGGCGGCGCAATGCCGGCCCGCAGGAACAGCCCGGCGACCTGTTCGCGCATGGGGGTGCCAGGCGCGCCCAGAATCCAGTCCAGTTGCGCGAGCGTTTGCCAGTCCAGGGGGCGGCGGCCCAATTGCGCTGCCAACCGGCGATTGGCGATCAGTCTTGGCGGCTGTGGATAGAGCGGTTCGAAATCCAGGCCCTCCAGGTTCAAGGCCGGGTCGGCGCGGCCGATGGCGGCATCCAGGCTGTGGTCACGCAATTGCGCCAGCAATTGCGCGCTGGTGCCCTGATGGACACGTGCTGCCAGCCGTGGCTCGTCTTCTTGTAAACGGGTCAGCGTGTCGCAGATGATCCGGCTGGAAACAAACGGCGTAGTGCCAATCTGCAAGCGGGCGGCAAGGCCTGCGCCGGCGGCCTGGACATCATGCACCAGGTGCCCCAGGTCGTTGATGATGACCTCAGCCCGTGCCAGCACGATATGCCCCAGCGCGGTCGGGGCCATGCCGCGCGCAGAACGGTCAAAGAGCGGCGCGCCGAAAAGAGATTCCAGTTCGCTCAGGGTATTGGTGATGGCCGGCTGACTGGTGGAGAGCTGTTCTGCCACGCGCGTCAGCGAGCCGTGCTGCTGGATCAGCAGCAGGAGCTGCAGGTGTCGCATTTTCAGGCGCGCGGACAGGCGACGGGCGAGGCGTTGCGGGTCATGTCCGGCCTGGTCGGTGGTGTCGTCCGGGGGCGTGGCGGGCGGTCGCCGGGTGGGGCGAGGGGGAGGCAAGGTGGACATGGCGTGGCGCTGGAAAAAGGGCGTGGCGGGCAACAGGCAAGGCACGGTGCCACAAGTCGCCGGAAATCATGCGCGATGCATAACGAAAATGTTATGGCTTGATCATATAACAAAATAATTTGGTTATGTGTTGGCGCCTAGAATCCTGACTATCGACTGAAGGAGTTGGATCATGGGTAATAAAGACCGCGAAGCCGCATTGCACTATCACGAGTTCCCGGTGCCGGGGAAATTGTCCGTTGTGTCCAGCAAACCCCTGGTCACGCAACGGGATCTGGGCCTGGCCTATACGCCTGGTGTTGCCGCCGTTTGCGAAGAAATTGCCGCTGACCCGGCCAATGCCGCCCGTTATACCGGGCGCGCCAATCTGGTCGGCGTCATCACCAACGGCACGGCTGTGCTGGGGCTGGGACACATCGGCGCACTGGCCTCCAAGCCGGTGATGGAAGGCAAGGCCGTCCTCTTCAAGCAATTCGCAGGTATCGACGTCTTCGATATCGAGATCAATGAAACGGATCCGGACAAGCTGGTGGATATCATCGCCAGCCTGGAGTCCACATTTGGCGGCATCAACCTTGAGGATATCAAGGCACCCGAGTGCTTCACGGTAGAGCGCCAGTTGCGCGAGCGGATGAGCATCCCGGTCTTTCATGATGATCAGCACGGCACGGCGATTTGCGTTGCGGCCGCGTTCATCAATGGCTTGAAAGTGGTGCAGAAGGATATCGCCGAGGTCAAGGTCGTGGTGTCGGGGGCAGGTGCAGCAGCCTTGGCCTGCCTGGAATTGCTGGTGGATCTGGGCTTGCCGCGCGAGCATATCTGGGTGACGGATATCGAAGGCGTGGTCTATGAAGGCCGGACGGCCTTGATGGATGAAACCAAGGCGCAGTATGCACAGGCAACGCAAGCGCGCACGCTGGCGGAAGTCATCGACGGTGCGGATGTGTTTCTGGGCCTGTCTGCCGGCGGTGTGCTCAAGGCCGATATGTTGCGCGGCATGAATGCACGGCCCTTGATTCTGGCGCTGGCCAATCCCACGCCGGAAATTACGCCGGAGCTGGCGCATGCCACCCGTGGCGATGTGGTCATGGCCACGGGCCGCTCCGATTATCCCAATCAGGTCAACAATGTGCTGTGCTTCCCCTATATTTTCCGGGGAGCCCTGGATGTGGGCGCGCGTACCATCACCCGTGCCATGGAAAAGGCGGCGGTCTATGCGATTACCGCGCTGGCACAGGAAGAGCAAAGCGACGTCGTGGCGGCAGCCTATGGCGGCAGCGATGCCCGCTTTGGCCCGGAGTATCTGATTCCCAAGCCCTTCGATCCCCGTTTGCTGGCCCGCGTGGCGCCGGCCGTGGCAAAGGCTGCGATGGAAGATGGCGTGGCGACGCGTCCCATCGTGGATATGGACGCCTATGTGGAACAGCTGCGCCAGTTCGTGTACCACTCGGGCGCCTTCATGAAGCCGGTGTTTGCCGCTGCCCGCCAGCAGGTGAAGCAGGGCGGCCGGGCGCGCATCGTTTTCACGGAAGGTGAAGAAGAGCGCGTGTTGCGTGCGGTGCAGGTGATTGTGGACGAAAAGCTGGCACGCCCCATTCTGGTGGGGCGGCCTCAGGTATTGCTGGCCCGGATCGAGAAGTACGGTCTGCGCCTGCGTCTGGGGCAGGATGTGGAAGTGACCAATCCCGAATACGACGAGCGCTTCCATCAGTATTGGACGACCTATTGGGAAATGCGTTGCCGGGATGGCGTGACCAAGGAAATGGCGCGGGTGGAAATGCGCCGCCGGCTGACCCTGATCGGTGCGATGATGGTGAAGCTGGGCGATGCCGATGGCATGATTTGCGGCACGGTCGGCGCGTATCACGATCACCTGCGCTTTATTGATCAGGTTATAGGCATGAAGCCGGGCACGCGAACCTACGGTGCCATGAATATCCTGCTGCTGGGCGAACGTACCCTGGCGCTGGTGGACACCCACGTCAACGACGACCCCACTGCCGAGCAGATTGCTGAGTTCACGGTGGCTGCAGCAGACCGCATGGCCCGTCTGGATCTGCAGCCCAAGGTAGCCTTGTTGTCGCGTTCCAACTTTGGTTCCGGCAGTTCCGCATCCGGCGCCAAGATGCGTCGCGCGCTGGACCTGGTGCGAGAGGCTGCGCCCCACCTGGAGGTGGATGGTGAAATGCATGGCGATAGCGCGCTGGATGAAGCGTTGCGCCTGAGGCAGTTGCCGGGTTCACCGCTGAAGGGGGCGGCCAACCTGCTGGTCTGCCCGAATGTGGATGCTGGCAATATTGCCTACAACCTGTTGAAGACGGCGGCCGGGCGAAATGTGGCGGTCGGGCCGTTCCTGCTGGGAGCAGCCGCACCGGTGCATATCCTGACCTCCAGCTCCACGGTACGGCGCATCGTGAACATGGCGGCGCTGGCGGTGCTGGATGCCAACCGGGAAGACATGGCGCTTTGATTGCCTGCGTGGGTGCCGGTACGGATGTCGTATCGGCGGCTGCGCTTCCAGGGACGAAAAAATACCTGCATAGGCCATGCCCATGCAGGTATTTTTTGCTGTGCAGCGCCGGATGGACAGGTGCTGGGCAGCAAGTCGGTATCAGGGATGCGCAGAGGCGGCATCCCTGAGTGCGCGAGATTACATCACGCGGCTGCGGTACTCGCCCGTACGGGTGTCGATTTCAATCTTGTCGCCGATTTCGCAGAACAGCGGCACGTTGATATCGAAGCCGGTCGTGGTCTTGGCAGGCTTGAGCACCTTGCCCGAGGTGTCGCCACGGACAGCCGGTTCGGTGTAGCTGATTTCACGCACGACAATGGTGGGCAGTTCCACGGAGATGGCGCGGCCGTCGTAGAAAACGACTTCGACCTGCATGCCTTCTTCCAGGTAGTGCAGGGCATCGCCCATGCTGTCGGCTTCGACTTCGTACTGGTTGTACTCTTCATCCATGAAGACGTACATCGGGTCGGCGAAGTAGGAGTAGGTGCACTCCTTGCGCTCCAGCAAGACAACTTCAAACTTTTCGTCAGCCTTGTAAACCAGTTCGCTGCCCGAGCCGGTGAGCAGATTCTTGAACTTCAGTTTCACGACCGCGGCGTTGCGGCCAGACTTGTTGTATTCGGCTTTCTGGACCACGAGGGGCTCGCTGCCCACCATGACCACGTTGCCCACGCGCAGTTCCTGTGCGGTCTTCATGATTTAAAAACTCCGGGTATTTTCAGCAAAGGTGCTGGCCGGTCGCGCTCGGAAGGCCGGGACGGGACACGAACAGGCGCGACTTGACAAAGCTCGCCATTCTACCATGTTCAGTGCGGGGCAAGCCGATCCCGGCAGAAGTTGACAAGCTGGCTGCTTAGATCAGGCTGCTGCGCCAGTTGCGCGCTATCGTGGCGGGCTTGGATTTGCCAGTCTTGCCAGACCGGGCCATCCAGCAAGCTTGACCAGGAGGTGGCGGTGCGAGCGGAGCTGGATGGTGCGCCGTTCCAGTCGGCGAAGGCGCACTGCACGGCGGCGGGCAGGCTGCCGCAGGACAGCCAGGCTTGCAACTTTTCCAGGTGGGCGGCGTCGGCTTGCGGATAAATATGCCAGAGTAAGGGGCGTCCTGCCCAGGTGGCGCGCACCAGGGAGTCTTCGCCTCGAACCAGATTGAGGTCTGCGCTCCAGAGCAGGCGGTCGAAGGCCGCCTGACGCACGAAGGCGTGGCGGGCGATCTGTAGATGTCCGTATCGTCCTGCCTGCAAGGCTGGTGCGACGCCGTCCGGAACCAGCATCAGCGTCGGGCGCGGCGCATGGGCCAGGGCCTGGATCAGCGCATCCAGCGGTGCATGGGGATAACAGAACAGATTGATCAGGCGGCTATCGGATGCCTGCCAATGCGCCAGGGCATCTGCGGGCAATCCCAGCGTGTGCAGCAGCCCTGTTGCCTGGGTGCGGTCAGCCTGCCAGGCGTCGCGTGCCGCCAGCAAGCCGGGCTCGCGCAGCAGGCCGCCAGTGCCAGGCAGGAAGCCGGGAAAGAAAAAATACTTGGGGACGCCGTTGGCTTGCAGCGAGGGCAACAGATGACAACCGGTGACCCAGTCTTCGGCGCTTAAATATTCCAGGTTCAGCCAGAGGTTGTATCTGGGGTCTAGCCGGGCGAGATAGGTGGCCGGCGGGTCACAGGCGAAGGCTTCGATGCAGACATCCAGTGGCCGCAAGTCTGGCGGGGTCTGGGTCCAGTGCACCAGTTCCATTCCCTCGAAGTGGCCCAGGCCATGATGAAGCGTGGCCGAGGGCTCCAGCCTGGCCAAAGCGTCGGGGGCATCCAGCCACAGGCGGATATGCCAGCCATGATGGCGGGAAAGGCTGCGTGCCAGACGCAAGCAAACGCCGATGTCGCCGTAGTTGTCGATGACGCGGCAGAACAGATCGGCAGAGCGTGGTGCAGTGGCGGTTGTCATAGGGGGCGTGGGCGCAGGAGCGGGTGGCCGCCCCTTTCGCCACGGAGCTTCAGTGGAAGGTACCGGGGGTGATATCCAAATCTTCGGGTAGCTCGGCGTGCACCATTTCTCCAACGGCATTGGGGAAAAGCGGGCCGCCGCAGTCGTCGCAATTCTCAGGCGGAAAGACGCCGGGCAGCCGTCGGATCTCATGCACACCCAGTCCATTGAGGTGCGCGGAAATCTGATCCAGCATGGCCTGGTAGAGGTCTGTGGCATCGCCATCAACTTCTTCATCACGGCCGAAAATCGGCCAGATGCAGCCGTAATAGACATCATTGCTGTCACGTACGCCCAGGCTGATGCGGAATTCCTCCGGGCCGCCGGCGCTGCAGCGGCAGATCACGGCGCGCAACTGTCCGGTTTCCAGGCCGACAGAGGTATGCAGCCAATTCACGGCTGCAGTCAGTGCCAAGGGCCGGATGTGCTTGTCTGAATCGCGGTTGCTGACGTAGTAGGCGTCTGGCAGCATGATTTCCACGGCGCATCCAGGCAGCAGTGCGGCAAAACTGGGGCCTGCCTGTTCCGCCCAGGCGGCCTGGCTGCTTTCGCGGCTGGCGGGGGTCTCGCTGGCCGTTTCCTGCCAGGCGAACAGCGCTTCGCCTTCCGGGACGGCCACGGCGCCGATCAAATAGCGCGTATCGGCCAGCATGGGCGGGACTTCGACATCCGGCCGGCCCGGCAGGCGGGTGGCCCGTTTACCCAGCGCCTGATTGCCCAGGGCGTGCAGCCACTGCCAGGTCTCCGAGAAACTGCGCGGCAACTGATCGACGCCGATCAGATGGGGATAGAGCGCCAGTTTTGCCTTGCCTGCCAGAATATGTCCGCTCATTTGTGCCGACAGGGCCTCCAGTTGGCGAGCAGGAATGGCACCATGCGGAATCTGGAAGCGGGTCCAGGCCAGCACCGGGGCGGTAATGAGAACAACGTCATAGCGTTGCTCGTCCTGTGTGAGGGTCGTGGATTCCGACAGGGTTTCAATCAGTTCGACCAACAGCCCGTAGGCATTCTGGTCGTTCTGCAAGAGATGCTCCAGCGCATTTTCCAGCGCGGCATCGTTGCCGGTGCGCAGCAGGCGCCCCAGCAGCGCTTCCAACTGTTTTTCCCAGTAGCGGTCTTCCGTGCGGCAGCCTGATTGCCCCAATGCCGTAGCGAGGGAAACAAGGCGGGCGGCATCGCGAGAGGGGCGTTGGGATGAGCGTTGGGTGGGGAACATGTGTGAGGAATCAGGCCGATAATCTGCGTGTGACCATGCGCCAAAGCGCAGGCCCCGCCATACGCCATACAGGCCGGGCGGGGAGCTTGTAACTCGAAGTCGTGGCTGGTGCCCGGGTTCGTTCCGGCAGCCGTCTTGGCTTGGTGTGGCAAGCCAAGACAGGCCGGCATGGACGAACAGCGAACAAGCCGTGAAGCAGGGATTGTAGCGGGACTGGGCGCGGCCTGGCAGGCAGGCCCGCTAAAGCGCATGTCCGGCGCTTGCCCGGTGCATGTCCGCGTCTTGTTGCCGTCAGGCATGAAAAGACGCCCGGGCCGCCCTGTCGCGACATCGGAGCAGGGATGCCCGGGCGTGCCGGCAGGGCATCCAAGCTGACCCCTGCTTGCCTGGCTCCTGCAAAGGGTCCGGGCTGGCACGGGGCTGCCAGAGGGGGCAGCCCCGCGCAGGCGTGGGTCCAGGCAGGCCGGTCAGTGCAGCAGTTCGCGCAGCACGAAGGGCAGGATGCCACCGTGGTTGTAGTAATCCACCTCGATAGGGGTGTCGATACGCAGCAGCACCGGAACCCGGTCGATATCGCCGTTTTCGCGGTGGATCACCAGCGTGACATCCTGTTGCGGCTGGATACCGTCTTCCAGGCCTTCAATATCGTAGGTTTCACGGCCGGTAATTCCCAGGGACTGAACGCTATCACCGCCCTTGAATTGCAGGGGCAGCACGCCCATGCCGACCAGGTTGCTGCGGTGGATACGTTCGAACGAGCGGGCGATGACGGCTTTTACTCCCAGCAGCTGCGTGCCCTTGGCGGCCCAGTCGCGCGAAGAACCCGTGCCGTACTCTTCGCCGCCGAACACCACGGTGGAAACCCCCTCACTGATGTACCGCATGGCGGCATCGTAAATGGAGAGCTGCTCGCCGCCAGGCTGGAACAGCGTTTCGCCGCCTTCGAAGCGGGTGCCGTCCGGGCGCGGCGGAATCATGAGATTCTTGATGCGCACGTTGGCGAAAGTGCCGCGCATCATGATTTCGTGATTACCGCGGCGCGAGCCGTAACTGTTGAAGTCTCCCTTGCTGACGCCGTGGGCAATCAGCCAGCGGCCGGCAGGCGACGTTTCCTTGATGGCACCCGCGGGGGAGATGTGATCAGTGGTGACGGAGTCTCCGAATATGCCCAGAGCGCGTGCACCGCGCACCTGAGGCATGGGCGCGGGCGTCATGCCGAAGTTCTCGAAGAAGGGCGGCTGCGCGATGTAGGTAGAGGTTGGCCAATCGTAAACGTCGCCGGTCGCGCCTTCGATGCGTTGCCACAGAACGCCGGGGTCGCTGCGGATCTGTGAATAGTTGGCGCGGAAGGCTTCCGGATTCAAGGCAAAGCGCAGTAGTGCGTTGATTTCTTCACTGCCGGGCCAGATGTCGCGCAGGTAAACCGGTTGGCCGGTGCTGCTGGTGCCCAGCGGCTGCGTGGCGAGATCCACCATGACGTTGCCTGCCAGGGCATAAGCGACGACCAGCGGCGGGGAAGCCAGGAAATTCGCCTTGATATTCGGGTGGATGCGCGCTTCGAAGTTACGGTTGCCGGATAGCACGGCGGCACAGACCAGATCATTGGCGACAATGGCTTCGTTGATATCTGCCGTCAGGTCACCGGCATTGCCGATACAGGTCGTACAGCCGTAGGCAGCGACGTTGAAGCCCAGTTTTTCCAGATAGGGCAGCAGGCCGGTTTTCTGCAGATAGCCCGTGACGACCCGGGAGCCGGGCGCCAGCGACGTCTTGATATGGGGGGCGACATGCAAGCCAGCTTCCACCGCCTTTTTTGCCAGCAGGCCCGCAGCAAGCAGGACGCTGGGGTTGGATGTGTTGGTACAGGATGTGATGGCAGCGATCAGGACGTCGCCATTGTGCAGCGTCGTGCCGGTGCTGGTGACAAAGGGCTCGTTGAGCTTGCCGGCCGGTTGGGAAAAACCGTTTTCCGCAACGGGCTTGGAGTACAGATCGGTAAAAGTGGCCGCCACCTTGGGCAATTCAATGCGATCCTGCGGGCGCTTGGGGCCGGCCAGCGATGGCACGACCGTGTTCAGATCCAGCGTCAGCAGTTTGCTGTAGGTGATGTCGCTGGCAGCGGGCACGCCATACATTTCCTGTGCCTGGAAATACGCCTTGAGCGCGGCAATTTCCTCTTCTGTTCGTCCGGTGCCGACGAAGTAATCAATGGTGCGGTCGTCCACCGGGAAAAAGCCCATGGTGGCGCCGTATTCCGGGGCCATGTTGCCGATAGTGGCGCGGTCGGGCACGGCCAGGCTGGCCGTGCCCTCGCCACAGAACTCAACAAATTTGCCGACGACTTTTTCACGCCGCAGCATTTCCGTAATGGTCAGCACCAGATCGGTTGCCGTCACGCCTTCGCGCAGCTTGCCCTTGAGCTCCACGCCAACCACATCAGGGGTCAGGAAATACATGGGCTGTCCCAGCATGCCGGCTTCCGCCTCGATACCGCCCACGCCCCAGCCCACGACACCGATACCGTTGATCATGGTGGTATGGCTGTCGGTGCCGACCAGGGTATCCGGGTAATAAACATCTTCGGCAGAACGGTGTACGCCGCGTGCCAGATACTCCAGATTGACCTGGTGGACGATGCCAAATCCTGGTGGCACGACACCGAAGGTATCAAAGGCCTGCATACCCCACTTCATGAACTGGTAGCGTTCCTTGTTGCGGTGGAATTCCAGCTTCATGTTCAGGTCGAGCGCTTCCGGCGTGCCGTAGTAGTCGATCATGACGGAGTGATCCACCACGAGATCCACGGGAACCAACGGTTCGATGCGCTTGGGATTGGCCCCCATGGATTGAGCGACATCGCGCATGGCGGCCAGATCGGCCAGCAGCGGCACACCGGTGAAGTCCTGCAGCACCACACGTGCCAGCACAAAGGGAATTTCTTCTTCGCGCTTGGCATTGGGTTGCCAGTTCGCCAGCTGGCGAACGTGCTCTTCGGTGATCTTTTTGCCGTCGCAGTTGCGCAGGACGGATTCCAGCACGATGCGGATGGAAATAGGCAGGCGTTGGATATCAATACCGAGCGCTCGGCCCAGGGCGGGCAGAGAGTAGAACTTGCCGTGGCGCTGGCCGACGGTGAATTCATGCAGGGTATTGAATGTGTTGTGCGGCATGTTGGACTCCTTGGTTCTATCCTGAAATCAGGGAAGGCCACGAATCTGCTGCCATTCATGCTTGCCGTACATGAAGATGGCGCGGTCATCCAGGCAAGTGCAAGGCACGCTGCCTGGTCGTGGCAAGGAAAGCCCGGCCCAGGGGCCGAAACTTCCATATTCGGCTGCCGCAGGCGAAGAAAACCCGCGGCGTTGAACTGCGGATGCAGCCAGTCTAGCGCAGACGGCAGCCTTAGTCATCGGTAATCCTGCGCCTGGCTGAAATGGGTATAAGCCGATCTTTTTGAGACTGATTCGCAGTGCCATGATGGTGCCATTCCAACAGCCAGAATCATGGGGCCGGATCTTCGATGAGAACGCAACGAACACCGAGACGGTTGCCTTTGGGCGTGCCGATCTTACTGGCGCCGTTATATCTGGGCGCTTGCGCAGCGCCCCTGCCGCCGGTGCCAGCACACAAACCGTGGCCCGGTGCCGTGGCGGCCAGCCGCTATGACTTTGCCTGGCGGTTATCCGGGCAGCGTGATCTGGCCCCCTTGCAGGTGTTTGATGATGGCCAGGATACCTGGCTGCAGTTTCCACCGCAGCAGACCTTGCCTGCCATCTTCGTCGCAGACCGGCACGGAGAGCGCCTGGCTGCCTATGACACGGCTGGCCCATATCTGCGAGTGCAGGGGGTCTGGCCAGCCTTGGTATTTCGGGGCGGCAACCGGCAGGCGCGGGCGCAATATGCAGGCACGGCCAGGGCCGGGTTGGGCAAGGAGCAGGCGCTGCTGGAAACCGCGACGGCAGATGTGTCAGCCGTGGTTGAAAGTGTGGCAGCACCTTTGGTCGCCGGGAGCAGCAGCAGGCAAGCGCCAGTCAGTCAGGCAGCCGCCGAAACGCTCTTGCCGGCAACGCACGGCGTAAGGGAAGCAGGCACGGCTGCGGGCGAGTTGGGGCAGGCAGGTTACGCCGCCAGCACGCGGGACGGCAATATGCGCCGTGTGCTGGGCCAATGGGCGAGCCGGGCGGGTTGGACTTTCGATCCCTGGCATTGGGATGTCGATATGGATGTGCCTTTGGCTGGCAATGCCGAATTCGGCAATGATTTCGTACAGGCGGTACGCCAATTGCTGGCTGCGACCGAGCTGTCCGGCCAGCCTCTGCAGCCATGCTTCTATAGCAATCGTGTCTTGCGTGTCGTGGCATGGACGCAAGCGTGCGACCGCCATTCCTCACAGGGTGGAGGTGCAGCATGATGGCGCACGAGAAGGAGACGCGCGGGCTGGGCCGGAGGTTGCCGTGGTCGCTGGCGCTGTGCCTGGCCGCGAGCGGCGCAGGCTGCTCCATGGCGCCTGCCTTGCAACAGGCGAGTGCTGCAGCGGATCGTGCCGAAGCCAGCCAGGCGCGCCACACGGCCGCTTTTCATGAGCCTTTCGATCCCGCCGCACGGCAGGCGGCACAGCTGGTTGACAAACCCTGGCTGGCTGGGCCGGCCCAGCCGCTGGCTCGCGATGCCATCCTGCCGCCAGCCCTGCGAGGCGAAATCGACACAACCCTGTTATTCACGCCAGGGCGCGGCAGCCTTACCCTGCTAGGGGAGCGCATCTATCGCGCAACCGGCATACCGGTACGGGTTTCGCCTGAGGCCTTGTTGCCCGCTGATGCCTTCCTGCCACGCCTGGGGGTGGAGGCACGTGCGGCGCAAGAGACGGAACTGGCGCCGGAGCTGCCCAAGGGCCCGCTGCCCTTGCCGCAATTGCTGGATGCACTGGCGCACCGGCTTAATCTGTCCTGGCGCTATGCGGATGGCGCCATCGTTTTCTATCGCACGGAAAGCCGGGTGTTCGATGTTCGCTTGTTGACGCTGGATGCCGGGGCCGACGTCCGGCTGGGCAGAGCCTCCAGCAGCGAGGCTGGCGGTTTCAGCAGCACGGCGGAAACGACCCTGGCATTGCGCGGCGAAGATGCCATGGCGGCGTTGAAGGCAAGAATCGAGCCTATGTTGACGCGGGCCGGGACGCTGGCGGCGGTATCTGGCGGCGGGCAGTCCATTGTTGTCACGGATACCCCGGAAGCGCTGGATCGAGTGGCTCGTTTTCTGGATCAGGAGAATCGCGCCCTGACACGCAGGATCAAGCTGGTGTTCGAGGAAGTGACCCTGGAGCTGGATGATGAGCACCAGCAGGGCGTGGATTGGACGCTCTTGTATGGCGGGGGCGGAGCACTGTTGCGCGCGGCCATGCCGGGAGGCGTCGCTGCCGCTGAGGGCAGCGGGCTATCGGAAGCGGGCATTCAACGCGGTGGGTTCCAGGGTTCGCAGGCGATTATTGATGCGGTCAAGCGTGTCGGCAAAGTGGTGCGGCATACGCGTGTCCCGATCTACACCTTGAATCGCCGTCCCGTTACCCATGCCGTGCGCCGCACTTTTTCCTATATCGACGAGGTGCAAACGACAGCTATCCCGGCGGCCAGCGGCAGTGCGACTGTTGCGCTGCCATCCGTTTCCATCAGCCAGAAGGAAGCAACGGTAGGCGTGTTTCTGACGCTATTGCCGGATGCACAGGCAGATGGACAGATATTGCTGTCGATTGCTTATGACAACAGCGTTGCCCAACCGCTGAAAAGCATCACTTTCGGCGAAGCCGGGCAGCAGGTGCAGATTCAACAGATTACGGTCGAAGGGAATGGCGCGGTGCAACAGGTTGCGCTGCAGCCCGGGCAGGTTGTCGTGATCTCCGGCTTTGAACGCAATGAGGATGAATCCGCCTCGCGGCGCGTAGCGCCGGGTTGGCCATTGATAGCCGGAGGCCGGGATCAGGCCGCCCAACGACGCCGGACGTCCTTGCTGCTGGTGTCCGCCCAGCAGGAAGAGGGGGTATGACATGCAGGGGCATGACATGCGCACTTTGCAAACCCCGGACGCAGTCTTGCCAGCGCGCCATGAGATGCGGACAGAGACGCACCGGGAGGCGCGCTGGGTCGAAGAAGGCAGCGGCATGATCAGTCTTTGCACGACTGGTGGTGTCCAGGGCGGGCCGTGCTGCCTGGTATTTGGGATGAACTGGCGCCCCTTGCTGGGCAGCCAGCTCGCCAGGCAGGCCATACAGCGGGCGCGCGGCCTCAGGGCGACACATTATGCCTGGCGCGGCGAAGTGGCGGCCAGTGTTGCCTGCGCACGCTGGCGCCGCACAGAGATGCGCTTGCGGCCACGCTATGCGGCAGCGCTGCTTGCTGCCCAGTTGTGCGGCCAAGGCACTTTTGCGCTGTGCCTGGACGGCGGGACGCGCGGCATCTGGTTGCTGGCCGTGCATGACGGTGCGGTCATTGCCGGTACGGATGTCTGGTACCCAACCGTGGACGAAGCGGCGCAAGCGCTGCAGGTCTTGCAGCAGCGCTACCCCACCTTGCGCGAAGCTCAGTTGGGCGACACCGTTGAGGCTTTTCTGGCGGTTGCGGCAGAGGCTGGCCCGGCGGTCTGGGCCGTCGCTCGCCTGCAGCGTGTGCCAGCTGCCGTGCGCTGGCCATGGTGGGCAGCAATGACCGGCGTGCTGGTGGTGGGTTGGCAGGCTGGAGTGGCGCCACTGATGGAATCGCCGGTTCACAAAGACAATGCCGGTCTGGATAGGGAACGCGCCTGGCACGGTGTCTATGACGACTACGCCGCGGTACGTCGTGTCCATGACAGTGCTGCGTTGCGCGGATTGCTGCAGGGGGTTGCCGTATTGCCGCTCAGGCGTCAGGGGTGGGGGTTGGAACAGGCAGAATGCCGCGCCAATATGGCAGGTTGGCGTTGTGCGGCGCGCTATCGGCGCGCGGTTCGCGTGGCGGACAACAATGATCTCTCACATCGCTGGCCGGCCGATTGGCAGGTCGAATACGAGGGCTTCGACCAGGCGCGTACGACCTGGCAAATTGCTGGTGGAAAGCTTCTGGATTGGCGGCGTTTGCCCTCGCAACACGCTTTGTTGCGCGGTCCGGTGGCCTTGCTGCAACGGCAGGCGCCGGTATTTGAGCAGATATCCCTGGGGCAGGCGCAAACGGTGGCCTTGTCCGAACCCATGGGCACGGATGGCCTGCCATTGCCGGCACTGCCGCATCTGCCCGTGCTGCTTGAACGTCGTCTTTCGCTGACAGGCGCCCTGCGCGGGCTGCCGCTGTTGCAGGACATTCATTGGCCGGTGTCCTGGGAACAACTGACGATAGAGATCAAACCGCCCGCCGCTGCGACAGCCGAAAGAGAGTCGCGGCTGGTGGCACATCTGCAGGGAGTGATCTATGGCAAGAACTGATCTGGGATGGCCGTGGCGCCTGCTCTTGGGGGCAGGCTGCGTGGCTTGGGCTGGCAGCAGCCTGGCAGAAGCATCTGGCAGTCCCTCTACGCTGGTGGACAGCGCGGCCGTCGAGGAAGAAAAAGGCTGGCTGGATGGCGTGCAGATGCGGGATTGGCTGAATCAGGAAAGCAGCAGGGCCTGGCGTGCTGAACGTGCGCAAGCGGACATCGCCGGCAGGGCGGACATGACAGGGCGGCGATCAAAAGCAGAGGATGCCGCTGTGGCTGCTGGGCCGGAGGGTGTGCATCCGGGCGCCTTGGCAGCGTCAGGTGGCCAGTACGGTGAAGCGGCCAAGCCGCGTTTGAGCGCCATTTATGGCAGCGGCCCGTACAAGGCCGCTGAGCTGGAAATTGCGGGCAGCCGTTATGTGCTGGCGACCGACCGGGCAGGGCGTCTGCGGCCCCAGCGGGCGGCAGATTATCAGTTGATTGCCATTTATGGCCAGTGTGTGGGCCTGCGCCGCGCCGGCGTCCGGACGGATATCTGCTGGCGGGAAAACATCCAGGAGGAACGGTGATATGGCTTTTCTGAACCTGCGCGTGCCGCACATGCTTCTTGGACGCGGGAAGCTGCCAGGACGATCGGCCGTGGCATCGCCGCTGCATGCGCCAGCCGGCGTGCAGGCGCAGCCGGATACTGCGCAGGCAATGGTGCCGGTGTTGCCCAGGGTGCTGGATGGCCGGGATGAACTGGCCCGGCTGCAACCCGCATTTCGCCGGACGCTGGCGGCAGAGATCGGCGCTGATGCCATGGCTGCGCGTCTGTGTCCGGTGCAGTTTGAGGACGGCAGCGTGGCGGTGTTCGCCTGCGCAGAGGAGGCGGGCAGCGATAGCGTTATCGAGTGCCTCCGGCAATTGCAGCGGCGGGCCTACCGTCTGCACGGTTGCCCGGTCTGGACATTGTCCTTGCCTTTGTTGCTGGCCTTGGCGCGCGGCCAGATTGATGCAGGCGCTCTGTCGCGCCGGCGGCACTTGCTGGGGGATCCCAGGAAATCCGGGCTGCTGACGGTCTTTCATCAGATGGTGGATTGGGCGCTGGCGCATGAGGCCAGCGATATCCATATCAATGTGGAAAGCCGGCGTTCGATGTCCGATGTGTTCTTTACGGTGACCGGCCGCTACGTGTCCCCCAAGGTCTATCAGCAGCTCTCCAGCGCCATGCTGCTCGATATGCTCTCGGTGGCCTGGATGGATGTGCGGGGCGGCAATGGCGCGGTCTTTGATCCGACGACTGAGCAGCAAGGCAGCATTTGGCATGAGCGCGACGGGCAGGCCGTCATGCTGCGCTGGGCGTCGCTGGCCACGGATGCCGGCCCTTCGGTGTGCCTGCGAGTACTGCGCCTGGAGGCCAACGGTCCCTTGCCCGGCCTGGCTGAGCTGGGCTATCTCCCGGAGCAGGTGGCATGCCTGGAGCGGGCGCGTTTGTCTCAAGGCGGCGCCATCGTCTTTGCCGGAGTGGTCGGCTCAGGCAAGTCCACCACGCTGGCCAGTCTGATTCACTCCCTGCCGGAGGGGCGCAAGGTCGTCACGCTTGAGGATCCGGTGGAGTATCTGATTCCGAACGCGTTGCAGAATACCCTGGGCCGCCGTTTGGATGGCGAGGATCACAGTGTCTTCGGAATCAAGTTGCGCACCTTGAAGCGCAGCGCAATGAATGACTTGATGATAGGCGAGGTGCGGGACGGGGAAACAGGGCGGGCATTCATGGATCTTGCCGGTTCCGGCATGAGTCTCTACACCACGGTGCATGCTGGCGCAGCAGCGCTGATTCCAGAGCGTTTGGCCTCGGATTTCATTGGCGTCTCCCGCGACTTTCTGGCGGCGCCGGGTGTATTGAAGCTGCTGGTCTATCAAAGTCTGTTGCCCTTGTTGTGCCCAAACTGCGCCCGACCCTTGGCCGCCCTGGAATCGGGCGGGGTCGCCGCCGACGGCAGCTGGCGCGACGGCAGATACTGGTCTGCCTGGATTGCCGGTCTGGCGCAGTGTTATGGCCTGGAAACGAAGCAGGTCAAAGACACCCTGAGGATTCGTTGCCTGGCGGGTTGCGAAGCCTGCCGGCAGCCGGCATTGCCACAACTCAATGGCTGGTCGGGGCGCACGGTGGCGGCGGAAATCATCGTCCCTGAACAGACTCCGGGTTTTCTCGACAGTTTGCGCCGACGTGATGTCCAGGCCGCAGTCAGGAAGTGGCGTGCCAGCCGGCAAGCGGGCCTGACGAATGCTGGCATGCGGGGCAAAACCGCCATGGAATGTGCCATGTACAAGGCATGGCAGGGGTGGCTGGACCCGCGGGATATCGAGTCTGCCTTCCAGGCTTTTGACACGCTGTTGCCCGACGGAAAATGCCATGTCTGAACGCTTCATTGATCGAATCCGCCGCTGGAAGAGCCAGAGGGGGCCGCAGGGTTTGGGGAGCGGCTTGCAATGGGTCTGGCGGCGGTTGGCTGCCGGGAGCATGCGCAGGCGCCGTGCGGCCTATTACGCCTATCTGGCCGGGCGTCTGGGGCAGGGGGGCGGGCGGACGCTGCGGGGATTGTTCGAAGATGATGCCCGACGTTATGGCGCATGGGAGGCGCGTGGCTGGTTGAGCCAGCAGTGGGCGCAGCGTTGCGCCCAGCAAGGCGGTGACCTCGAACAGCTATGGCAAGGGGTGTTTCCAGCAACGGAGCTGCGGTTGTTGCGTGTTGCCCAGCATGCCGGTTCGGACGCCTTGCGCCAGACACTGCAGGATCTGGCGCAAGCCGTTGCGCTGGTGATGAAAGTTCGCGCCAGTGTGCAGCAAACCCTGGCGGTTGCGCTGCTGGCTTGCCTGGTTCTGCTGGCCATGGTGTTGGCAGTGCCAGTCTGGACGGCCCCACATTTGGCCGCCATGTTCGGCCATATGCCGCCGCTCTATCACGGCCAGGCGGCCCGTACCTTGTTTGCCTTTGCCGATGGATTGACACAAATCGGTCCCTGGCTGGCGGTGCCCGGTCTGGGGTTGGCGATTCTGCTGCCTCTCAGCTTTACCGAAGCAAGCGGGCGTTTGCGTCTGGCATTGGATCATTTGGCGCCCTGGCGTCTGCACCGGGATTTTCATGCCGTGAGATTCCTGGCATTGCTGCAAGTGTTGTTGCGTCCCAGGGCGGGGATGGTGATGCCGATGCGCGATCAGCTGGAATTGCTCTGGAGTGCCTTGCCTGCCTGGCTGCAATGGCACGTCGAACGTATGAATGAGGTCTTGGCCAGTGCTGCGCCGATAGGCGGGATATTCGCAACCGGCCTGTTCGAACGGGAAACGCGCTGGATGCTGGACGACATGCTGGAGGCCGGCGGGCTGGATGGCGGCATGGCGCAGATCCAGGCCAAGCTGGAAACGCAGGTGGCGGCGCGGGTACTGGCACGGGCGCATTTTTGGCGCTGGGTCTTGCTGCTGGCGGCTGCGGGCGGCGTCCTGTCGTTGCTGTTCTGGCATTACATGGTGATAGACGATCTACGGCGTGCGCTAGCCAACTATCACGCTGCAGGAGCGTCCTGATCTCTGATTTCCGGTGCGCACCATCCGGCTCAGGGGGCCGGGCCGGGCGTGTCGTTTTTTCCTACCTTGGGCCGTAATAAGGAACTTTCATGCTGACATCGTTTTTCTCACACTCCGCGACGTCCTCTTTATCTTCCTCGTTCCCGATTCGCCGGACGGGCGCAATGATCCGAGACCGGCGCGGTCGCTCCGGCTCGGCCAGGCTGAGGTTTCAGCGTGGATTTTCCTTGATTGAAATTTCCATTGTGGGCGCCATCATCCTGCTGCTCTCGATGGTCGCGGTACCCATGATCGGCAACTACATTACGGAAAACAAGGTGCCGAAAGTCGGCGATGAACTGCTGCGTTTCATGGTGCGTATGCGAGTCGGAGCAAGCGGCATCACGGATCTGCCCTATGCCGGGGTCAATAACAGCGTTCTGGTCAATGCCTTGAAGGACACCGGCGTCGTGCGTGTCTCGGGCGAAGGCGCGACAGGCGTCGTCAAACATGGCCTGGGTGGCAGCGGGGCGAAGACCAGCGGCACAGTCACGATCGCTCCGGCAAGCCTGGGAAGTGCCGGTAATGGCAGCGCCTTCCAGCTCAGTCTCAATGATGTCAGCCATGCGGCGTGCCCAGGCCTGGTGTCGATCTTGCAGCAGGCCGCCAGCGTCATCACGGTCGCCAGCGGGAAAACCAGTGGCGAAGTAAAAAATGCGACGGCCAGTCCGCCCGTCATTTACAACCCGCTACGTGCGGAAGCGCTCTGCCAGGCAGGGGACGTCAACAGCTTTGTGTTCGTGGTGCAATGAGCCGCGGGTTCGAGGTGCGACCGGGCCCAGGACGGCATGAGGTTCAAGCCTATTCTCGGCCCGCTGTTCGCACCGGCATGCGGCCAGCTTGGCCGCCCGCGGCGCGGGTGGCGCAGCGTGGCGTCGCCTTGCTTGAGCTAATGGTGGCGGCTGTCCTGGCGGTGCTGCTGGCTGCCTGGGGAGCCGGCTACTGGGTGGAGCGTGCCGAATCGGTGCGTAGTATTGCGGTCGGCACATGGCTGGCTGAGGTGGGCAAGGCGCTGTCGCATATGATGGAAAGCGAATTTGTTGGCCTGGCGGATCCTGCGGCGGCATTGAAACATCCCTACGCCAATCGCCAGGCGCCGACCGTGCAGGAGTTGAAGCGCTTTGGCTACCTGCCGGCAAGTTTTCCTGAGCGTTCCGCCTGGGCGTCCGGGGTAGAAATGCGGATATGGCGGCAGGGTGAATGTCCGGCCGGGGCAGGGTGCATGGTGCAGGCGCTTGCCTACCTGCCGCTTGCGGCATCGCGGCCGCCTGCGGACATGACGCAGCGCGCCAGCGCTTTGGCCCAGTTGGCAGGGCGCGGCGGCATGATCTGGCCGCATGAGCCTGCCCGCATGCGTGGCGCCTTGTTCGATATAGCCAATCCTTTGCCGGAAGGCACACGCATTCCCATCGGTGCCGTCGGGGTGTATTACGCCCTGGATGCAGCGCGTCTGGGTGAGTTTGTGCGCAGGCGTGATCTCCGTGATCCCGACTTGCAAGGTAATTTGTCCGTGGCGGGTCAAACCGATATTGCCGGATCGCTACGTGCGGCCGGTCGGCTGGAAGCGGGGGAGTATGTGCAGTTGGAAGGCCGGGCGCGGGTCGCTGCCGCCTGCCGGCCCAACGGTTTGCTGGCCAGGGACGAATCGGGGAGTGGTTTGTTGCTTTGCGCCAACGGTCAGTGGCAGTTTGCCGCGCTCGGCAGTTTCGGTGGCGTCTATTCCAGTCACGAGCGTTTCGGGTGTCGGGGAACCCTGGTGAATCCGTTGACTGGCGGATGCTCATGCCCTGCGGGTTTTCGGGCGGATCGCATCAGCGTGATGCAGCCTAGCGACGATTACAGCGCGCAGATTGACTTCTATCTCTGCCAGCGTGCGGCAGGAGGCTAATGGCAGGAAACGTTTGCGATATCCATGGGTGGCTCCGCCATGCCCGGACAGCGCCTATAATGATCAATTCGCCAAATTTTTGCCTCGGGCAGCAATGAAAGCTTCAGAAATCCGCCAGAAATTCCTGCAGTTCTTCCAGTCCAAGGGACATACCATTGTTCCTTCGTCATCGCTGGTGCCTGCCAATGACCCGACCCTGTTGTTTACCAATGCAGGGATGGTTCAGTTCAAAGATGTGTTTACCGGACGGGATTCCCGTCCCTACACGCGGGCAACCTCCTCGCAGCGCTGTGTGCGTGCCGGGGGCAAGCACAATGACCTGGAAAACGTGGGTTATACCGCGCGCCACCATACTTTCTTCGAAATGCTGGGTAACTTCAGCTTCGGGGATTACTTCAAGCGCGATGCGATTCATTACGCCTGGGAGTTGCTCACCAAGGCCTACGGCCTGCCGGCGGACAAGCTGTGGGTGACGGTCTATCAGGAAGACGACGAAGCCTATGACATCTGGGCCAAGGAAGTCGGCGTGCCGGTGGAACGTATCGTCCGCATTGGCGATAACAAGGGCGCACGCTATGCGTCGGATAATTTCTGGCAAATGGCGGATACCGGGCCGTGTGGCCCATGTTCCGAGATTTTCTATGACCACGGCCCGGACGTCTGGGGTGGCCCTCCCGGGTCGCCTGAAGAAGACGGCGATCGCTATATCGAGGTCTGGAATCTGGTTTTCATGCAGTTCGACCGCGACGCCGAAGGCAATCTGAACCCATTGCCCAAGCCTTGCGTGGATACGGGCATGGGGCTGGAGCGGATCGCAGCGGTACTGCAGCATGTTCATTCCAATTATGAAATCGACCTGTTCCAGGCCCTGATTGCCGCCGCCGCACGGGAAACCGGTGTTGCGGATATGGGCAATAACTCCTTGAAGGTCATTGCCGACCACATCCGTGCCTGCTCTTTCCTGATTGTCGATGGCGTGATTCCGGGCAATGAAGGCCGCGGCTATGTGCTGCGCCGCATTATTCGCCGGGCGCTGCGCCATGGCTACAAACTGGGTCAGAATCGTCCGTTCTTCCACAAGCTGGTGCCGGATCTGGTGGCCCAGATGGGGGATGCCTATCCTGAGTTGGCGCAGGCAGCCGAGCGTGTCGCCCAGGTGTTGCGCCAGGAAGAAGAGCGTTTCGGCGAGACGCTGGAAAACGGTATGCGCATTCTGGAAGGCGCCCTGGCCGCTGTGCCGGCAGGTAGCCCCCTGGATGGCAACACCCTGTTCACGCTTTACGATACCTACGGTTTCCCGGTGGATCTGACGGCAGATATCTGCCGCGAGCGCAACGTGGAAGTGGATTTGGAAGGCTTTGAAAAAGCCATGGCGCGTCAGCGCGAACAGGCGCGTGCTGCGGGTAAATTCAAGGCCACGGAAGGCCTGGTCTATGCCGGGGAACAGACACGCTTCGATGGCTATGGCCAGTTGCGTACGGAAGGCGCCAGGATTCTGGCTTTGTATGTGGACGGCACGGCTGTGCAGCAGGTGCAGGCCGGCCAGGCCGCTGTTGTGGTGCTGGATGCCACGCCGTTCTATGCCGAGGCGGGCGGGCAGGTCGGCGATGCCGGCGTGCTGACCGCGCAGGCGGGCGACGCCCGGTTTGTCGTGGAAGATACGCTGCGTATCCAGGCCGGGGTATCCGGTCATCATGGCACGCTGGAATCCGGCACCTTGAAGGTCGGTGATAGTGTCGATGCCCAGGTTGATGCCGGGCGTCGCGTGCGTATCGCTCGCAACCACTCGGTGACGCACTTGATGCACAAGGCCTTGCGCGATGTGCTGGGCGCCCACGTGCAGCAGCGCGGCTCACTGGTCGATCCGCACAAAACGCGTTTTGACTTCGCGCATGATGCGCCGATGAACGCCGAGCAAGTGGCGCAAGTGGAAAAACTGGTCAATGAGCAGATTCTGCTTAATGAGCCGGTCGAGACGCGAGTGATGGCCTATGACGACGCCGTGCAGAGCGGCGCCATGGCCTTGTTCGGCGAAAAGTACGGCGACACGGTGCGCGTCGTGGATATCGGTTTTTCGCGTGAGTTGTGCGGCGGGACGCATGTGCGCAGCACAGGGGAAATCGGCTTTTTCAAGCTGGTGGCCGAAGGCGGTGTGGCAGCTGGCGTGCGTCGCGTCGAAGCCGTCACGGGCGGCAATGCCTTGGCCTGGGTGCAGGATCTGGACGACAAGGTGCAGCAGTCCGCAGCAGCGCTCAAGACACAACCGGCAGAATTGCCGGCGCGTATCGCACAATTGCAGGATCAGCTGCGTAGCCTGGAGAAATCGCTGCAGCAGGCCAAGGACAAACTGGCCGCCAACGCGGGCAATGACCTGGCAGGCAAGGCCAAGGACATTGCTGGCGTCAAGGTGCTGGTGGAATCCTTGGGGGCGGTGGATGCACGCTCCTTGCGCGGCACGGTCGATCAGCTCAAGAGCAAGCTGGGTTCCGCCGTGGTGCTGCTCGCGGCACAGGACGAGCAGGGCAAGATCAGCCTGGTTGCCGGTGTGACGCCGGATGTCGTCGGCCGCATCAAGGCTGGCGATCTGGTGGCGGAGCTGGCAGGCCGTGTGGGTGGCAAGGGTGGTGGCCGTCCAGACATGGCCATGGGTGGTGGTAGCGATACCGCTGCCTTGCCTGAGGCAATCAAGGCGGCCGCTGCCTGGGTCGAAGCGAAGCTGTAAGGCGGATGTGGCACCATGAACACGAGTGATCCCGCGTTTGTGATGGAGGTGGATGCCAGCGGATTGAAATGTCCGCTGCCCATCCTCCGTGCCAAGAAGGCCCTGGCGCAGATGCAGGCCAATGAGGTCTTGCGTGTCGTGACGACCGATCCTGGCGCCATTCGTGATTTCGAAGCCTTTGCCCGGCAAACGGGCAACACGCTGCTGTTGCAGCGTGATGAAGGCGAATGTTGCGTGCACTACCTCAGGCGTCGGGCCTGATTTCGGTATCTTCTGCCAGTGCGACGGCGGGCAAAGCAATGTGGAAAATGGCGCCGCCATCTGGCGCATTGCTGGCCCAGGCCGTGCCGTGGTGGCGTTGAGCGACGGTCAGCACAAAGGCCAGTCCCAGTCCTGCACCCGGATTGCGAATAGCGGTGCCTGTCGCATTCTGGGTAAACGCTTCAAATAGGGTTTGCAGATCTTCCGGCGGCACGCCGGGGCCGTGGTCACGAATGGTGATGACCCAGCGGTTGGCTTCGGCCTCCCAGAGCAGATTGCACTCGATGCTGGAGTAAGCGGGACTGAACTTGATCGCGTTATGCAAGAGATTGCCGATGGCGCGACGCAGCATGGTTGCGTCCACACTGAGCCAGGTGGCGGGTTCTTCCGGCGGTGGGCCGGTATGGATGCGCAACTGGCTGGTCTGGGCAAGGCTGAAGAAATTGTCGCAGCACTCGCACAGCAAGTCGTACAAATCCGTGTCGTAGGGGTGCAGCTGAGCTGATTCTGCCCGGGTCAATTGCACAAAACCATCGACCAGCTCCAGCGTCTGGCGCGCGTAATTCGTAATGCGTTTCAAGGTCTGTACTTCAGCCGCGCCAGGGGACTCCTGTTCGCGCAGTTCGATCTGGGCCAGAATGGAATTCTGTGGTGCGCGCATGTCATGAGACAGAAAACTCAGACTTTGCTCTCGGCGGCGTTCAATCGTCCGGATGATGGAAATATCCGTCATCGTAATCACGATCCCGGCTGTTTCGCGCTCTGGCGTTTGTAGCCAGGCGTGCTGCAACAGCCAGTCTATGCCGGCGCTATCCTGGCTTTCCAGCGTGTGATCCGCAGCTTGTGGCGTGCTGTCCGCGAGATTGCCGGTGTCGGTATCGCGTCCAGCCAGCCAGTTTTCCAAACGCTCGGCTGGCAGTCGCGGGAAAGCGGTTTGCAGCAGGGGCAGGATGGCCATTCCCAGGGACAAGGGCAGCTGGGTTGACAGCTGCTTCCAGTAGCGTGCTGCGGCGCGGTTGAAGTATCGCAATGTGCCGTCAGGATTGCAGACCCAGGTCGGGTCGGGGGTGGATTCCAGGCTGTTCGAAATAAAAGCCCGCAGGTTGCGCACTCGCTCCAGCGCCAACCCAAGCTCATGGATCCGTGTATCGAGGATATGCTGGCTGGCGCGACGTTGTCTTTGCGGAATTTCCGGGAAATTCTGATCTTCCTGGCGCAAGGTGGCGAGGGTGCTATCCAGGCTGCGCAAGGCCAGTTCCTGGCTGCGCCAGCTCCATAACGGATAGCTGATGGTCAGTATCACCAATGCCGCGCCTGGTGGAACCCAGATTTGTCCGTAGCGCAGCAACAGCCAGCTGCCTAGCAGCGTGGCGACGAGGGCCAGGCCGACAGCATAGAGCCCATGCCTTGGCGAGAGATGGCGCAGGGCAAAATACAGCAGTAGGACGGGGATCAGCCAGATCAGAAAGATGCCCCAGACTGGCCAGACCCGGATTTCCAGCCCCATTTGGCGTGACTGGATGATGTTGGCCAGAATCTCCATCCCTGCCATGTCCATGCCGGTGCGTGCCATGGGTGTGGCAAAGTTGTCGCCCAGGCCGGTCGCCCAGGCGCCTACGATGATGAGCTTGTCTTTCCAGAAGGCAGGGTCAATCCTGCCTTGCAGGACATCAGCGTAGGGCAACATGATGTATTGCCCGGACGGCCCAGCATAGCGCAGCAGTGCGGATTGGCCAGGGGCAATCGGACGTTTGACGGGCAGCCCAGCGACGGACAGCATGACATCGGCCATATGTGGCGCATGATTCACGCTGAGGGGCATGAAACGGCGCGCCACGCCATCGGTATCGGGCTGCATATTGATGTAGCCGATGCCGGCAGCGGCTTGGGCCAGTTTAGGGGTCGGTGGCTGGATATTGCCGGACGCGACATCCAGAATGCCGGGCAGCACAACCTGGCCGTGTCGGCGTATTGCGGCCGCCAGTTGCGCATCTTCCTGGCCGCCATAGCGATCGACTTCACTGAAAATAATGTCGAAAGCAATGGCCCGTGCCTCGGGGAGCTGGTCGAGCAACTGGGCGTGGGTGGTGCGAGGCCAGGGCCAGTTTCCCAGTTTTTCCAGGCTGCCATCATCAATGGCAATGAGCACGATGTCTGGCGACGCATCATGTTCAATGGTGCGCAGCAGGTTATCGTAAATCAGGTAGTCAAAGCGCCCCAGGCCGTTGACCAGGCTCAGGCCGGCCAGCAACAGGCTGAGAAACAGCGCCAGGCCCCATCCGGGCAAGGCAGGGCGCGAAAGGCGGGAGGCACGGTCGGGCATGGCGCAGTCAGGTTCGGCCAGGAGAGCGGGGCGGCGTCCCCCGTCTGAATCTGGGCAGCTCTGACGGTCGTTGGGCCGTCAGGCTTCGGGGAAAAGGAGGGCAAGGCAGCCGGCTGCATGCGCGGCAGGCTGCCGGCGCGCTGATTAACGGAAGACTTGCAAGGTGACCACCCCGCCGGTGCCGGCTTGTACCGGCGCGCCATCAGAGCTCAGCAGGGAGTTGTCGAAACCGGTCAATGCCAGGGCCTGACTGGCCGGGCTGTGCAGGCCTTGCGCGTCGATGGCGACAATGCTCGCATAGAATTTTGGCTCGCTCAGGCGGGCGTGCAGGGGCGGCGCATCCAAGGCCTCGCGCTCGATGATTCGGGAACCCTGCGCATCATGGCTGTACTGAACCATATAGGACACGGCACCCGGTACCGGAGCGAAATCCACCGTCCATTGCCCGCCGTCGGACTTGCTGCTCAGAATGGTTGGCGCGGGGGGCAGGGCGACGATGGGGTGCGAGCTGCCATCGGCGCTGACGCGCGTGCCATGCCCGGCGGGAATGCGCCGGTTGGTATCCGCGTCCGCAAGCGACGGCCCTGATGCCAGCTGTACCTGGCCATTGAGCACTTCGTTGATGGTACCGTGTTCATCGACGCGAACCCGGAACCGTGTGCCACGTACGCCTGTGATCGTCACCGGGGTGCGGACTTCGAAGCGGCCAACGCCCTGGTGTTCGGGCGAAACTTCGGTGTCCAGGTCTCCCTGATCCAGCGCGATAACGGAGTCGATCAAACCGGTGCCAGCGAATTGCTGCAGGAGTTCAACATTGATTTCGCTGTTGGCGGGCAGGGCGACAAATCCGCCATCGGGCAGCCGGATAGAGGCAGCGCCATTGGCCGGGGTGCTCAGGCGCTGGCCGGCAGCCAGCGCCTGGCCCTGGCTGGCGGGTTCGCCATTGACCAGGACAGCGCCCTGAACATACTCAAGCACCGCAGCCGCTGGCAAGCGGGGAATCCAGGCCAGGGGAATACGCAACTGCTTGCCGATGGGCAGGCGGAATTGGTCGGCGATATGATTGAACTCAGCGATGGCTTTCCAGCGGTTCACATCCAGCAGATACGTGCTGGCCAGATTGCCCAGCGTATCGTCTCTGAGCACGTAGTACAGAAAATCATCTTTGTCTGTGCCGGCCGGTTGGGCCTGGCCCAGGGTCGGCAGCAGGGCACAGCCCAGCAAGACAGCTCCTCTTGCAATGAATTGACGCAAAGAGAAGGCGCCAGCAGGCGCCGAGGGGCAAGACAGCAAGGGATTCATCATGGCGGAGTTTCAGGACTCGGTAATGATTTCCAGGCGATAGCCCAGGGCGTAGGATGAGGTCAGGCGTACGCCGTTTTCCGGCCGTAGCTGGAGTTTCTGGCGGATATTTGATAAGTGCGTGTCCAGCGTCCGGGAGGTCGGAGGGATTTCCCGGTTCCAGACGGCATCGGCCAGTGTCGCACGAGACAGCAATTGGTCCGACTGACGAAAAAAGAGCAGGGCCAGCTCGTATTCCTTGGGAGTCAGCACAGCGGGTGTGCCGTCCAGGGAAATCGTACGGCTGCCAGTATCTATCGTGTAGCGGCCATAGGTCAGTACGCCTTGTTCCGGCTCCGCAGGATAGACTCGCCGCAGCAAGGCGCGCAGGCGGGCCAGCAACTCGACCTTGCCCCACGGCTTGGTGATGTAGTCATCTGCGCCGGATTGCAGGCCGCGTGCCAGATCCTGTTCATCGGTGCGGCTGGTGACGAAGATAATGGGCAGCGCGGCACCATGGCGATTGCGGATCTTGGTCAGAACCTCTTCACCATCCATATTGGGAAGATTCCAATCCAGGATCAGCAAGTCGAAGCTTTGGCTGCGTACTGCGGCCAGCATGCTGGCGCCGTCGCGGAACAGCGTACAGCGAAAGCCTGCCTGGAGGAGTGTTTGCTGTATCTGGGTACCCTGGGCGGGATCGTCCTCGAGCACCGCGATATGTGGTTCGCGCATGGTATCTGTTGTATTTCCTGCTGGGATGTGTGTGGTGCGTAATAGTCTGTTAAGCCGCCTGTCCGCCTGCCATGGAGACGCGGATGAAGCAAAGACAAAAGCATCGTTAATGCGGCCCGGAAATGGGTCGCCCGCTGTGGATGTCGTAAACGGCCTTCAGCGAGTGCGCAACCTTTGCTCTCTATTATCCAATATTTTCGATTGTTTAGCTCTATCTTAGAGCACGGCCTTATTATCAAGATGTGATCAGCATGCCGAGTCGGGGGACGGATTGGCGTGGACAAAGGTTCCGCCGGACAATTGGGGTTTTTATCGGGTGTTGACAGTAAATTACCTTTTCATCTGTCTTCTTGCTTCCAGATGCCTGGAATGATGGGTTTCAGCTGCGATGGCGATGGCGGTTGCATTTAGCAGCATCTGTCATGTGATCGGTGCATGCATGGGCCCGGGCGGTGCCTTGAGTGAGCCTGGCTGTTTTGCCGCTTAAGCAACACCGGGGCGACAGCGGGGCGACATGAGCGTATAATCTTGCTTTGCGCCCGGAGTATCCTCATGCGTTTAATTCAAAAAGCGCTCACTTTCGACGATGTGCTGCTGGTGCCGGCATATTCGGAAGTGCTGCCCAGGGACACCTCCCTGACCACCCGCCTGACCCGCAACATCTCCCTCAATATTCCCTTCGTCTCGGCCGCCATGGATACCGTGACCGAAGCGCGCTTGGCGATTGCCATGGCGCAAGAGGGCGGGATCGGGATCATTCATAAAAATCTCTCCATCGAAGAGCAGGCTCGCGAAGTCTCTCGCGTGAAGCGTCATGAGTTCGGTATTGTTATCGACCCGGTGACTGTCACGCCTGACATGCGCGTGCGTGATGCCGTTGCGCTGCAAGAGCAGCATGGCATCTCCGGCCTGCCGGTGGTGCAGGGCAAGACCCTGGTCGGCATCGTCACGAACCGTGACTTGCGCTTTGAAGACCGTCTGGATCTGCCCTTGCGCGAGATCATGACGCCCAAGGAGCGTCTGGTCACGATGAATGAAGGCGCCACGCTGGATGAAGCCCAGGCCTTGATGCACAAGCATCGTCTGGAGCGGGTGCTCATCGTCAATGATGCCTTCGAGCTGCGTGGTCTGGCGACCGTCAAGGACATCGTCAAGAACACGGCCCATCCCTTTGCCTGCAAGGACGCCCAAGGCCAGCTGCGCGTAGGCGCGGCAGTCGGTGTCGGTGGCGATTCTCAGGAACGCGTGGCCCGTCTGGTGGCTGCTGGCGTGGACGTACTGATCGTCGATACGGCGCATGGCCACTCGGCCGGCGTGATCGAAGGCGTGCGCTGGGTCAAGCAGAACTTCCCGCACGTTGACGTCATTGGCGGCAACATTGCCACGGGCGCGGCAGCATTGGCGCTGGCAGAAGCCGGCGCGGACGGCGTCAAGGTCGGCATCGGCCCGGGCTCCATCTGCACCACGCGTATTGTCGCGGGTGTCGGCGTGCCCCAGATCACCGCCATTGCCAACGTTGCCAAGGCGCTGGAAGGCACGGGTGTGCCGCTGATCGCCGACGGTGGCGTGCGCTACTCGGGCGATGTCTCCAAGGCGTTGGCGGCAGGTGCTTCCAGTGTGATGATGGGCGGCATGTTCGCCGGCACGGAAGAAGCGCCTGGCGAAGTCGTGCTGTTCCAGGGGCGTTCCTACAAGTCCTACCGTGGCATGGGCAGCCTGGGGGCCATGAGCAAAGGCTCGGCCGACCGTTACTTCCAGGATCCTGCCAACAATGTTGACAAGCTCGTACCGGAAGGTATCGAAGGCCGTGTGCCCTACAAGGGCAGCGTTCTGGCCATCATCTATCAACTGGTAGGTGGTGTGCGGGCGTCGATGGGCTACTGCGGTTGCGCCACCATCGAAGACCTGCGAACCAAGGCCGAGTTCGTCGAGATCACTGCGGCTGGCGTGCGTGAATCGCACGTCCACGACGTACAGATCACCAAGGAAGCCCCGAACTACCGGGCTGACTGATAGCCATGGCGGCCTCCCGTGAGGGAGGCTGTTTTTCTTTTCGGAACCGGCTGTTCACTGGAACAGCCGGCCGGCGCGCTGGCGAAGCCCTGTTTCACTGGCGTCACTGACCAGACTCTTTACCCTCTCTTCATCCATGCACCAACGCATTCTGATCCTAGACTACGGTTCGCAGGTCACTCAACTGATCGCCCGCCGCGTACGCGAAGCCGGCGTTTACTGCGAAATCCATCCTGGCGATGTCAGCAACGAATTTCTGCGCGAGCAGCTAGGCCTGGGCCTCAAAGGCATCATCTTGTCCGGCAGCCATGCCTCGGCTTATGGCGCGGACGCCATCAAGGCACCTGATTCGGTCTTTGAGCTGAATGTGCCGGTGCTGGGCATTTGCTATGGCATGCAGGTCATGGCGCAGCAGCTGGGCGGCCAGGTCAGTTTCTCCGACCACCGTGAATTCGGCTATGCCGAAGTTCGTGCTCAAGGGCACACCAAACTGCTCGATGGCATTGAAGATTTCCGCGATGACGCCGGCCACGGCATGCTCAAAGTCTGGATGAGCCATGGCGACAAGGTTGTCTCCTTGCCGCCGGGTTTTGTCCTGATGGCCTCCACGCCGTCCTGCCCCATCGCGGGCATGGCGGACGAAGCTCGCGGCTTCTATGCGGTGCAATTCCATCCGGAAGTCACTCACACGATACAGGGCCAGGCCATCCTGACGCGCTTTGTGCGTGACATCTGCGGCTGCAGTGCGGACTGGAACATGCCGGACTACGTCGAAGAGGCGGTGGCGCGCATTCGTGAACAGGTTGGCAGCGATGAAGTCATCCTGGGCCTCTCCGGTGGTGTGGACTCCTCCGTCGCCGCGGCGCTGATACACCGCGCCATTGGTGACCAGCTCACCTGCGTCTTTGTGGATCATGGTCTGCTGCGTCTGGACGAAGGCAAGCAGGTCATGGACACCTTTGCGCGCAACATGGGCGTCAAGGTCGTGCACATTGACGCCAGCGACCGCTTCCTGGGCAAACTGGCGGGAGTCTCCGACCCTGAAGCCAAGCGCAAAATCATTGGCCGCGAATTCGTCGAAGTCTTCCAGGAAGAAGCCGGCAAACTCACCAATGCCCAGTGGTTGGCGCAAGGCACCATCTACCCGGACGTCATCGAATCGGCTGCCAGCAAAACCGGCAAGGCCGTCGCTATCAAATCGCACCACAACGTTGGTGGCCTGCCTGACACGCTGCACCTCAAGCTGCTCGAACCGCTGCGCGAACTCTTCAAAGACGAAGTGCGCAAACTCGGCGTAGCGCTGGGCCTGCCGCATGAAATGGTCTATCGCCACCCGTTCCCTGGTCCTGGCCTGGGTGTGCGCATCCTGGGTGAAGTCAAACGCGAATACGCAGACTTGCTGCGCCGCGCTGATGCCATCTTCATCGAAGAACTGCGCAGCACCATCGACAAAGAAACCGGTAAAAGCTGGTACGACCTCACCTCGCAAGCCTTCACCGTCTTCCTGCCGGTGAAATCCGTGGGCGTCATGGGCGATGGCCGCACCTACGAATATGTCGTCTCGCTGCGCGCCGTGCAGACCTCCGACTTCATGACCGCAGACTGGGCGGAACTGCCGTACTCCTTGCTCAAGAAAGTATCAGGCCGAATCATCAACGAAGTGCGCGGCATCAACCGCGTGGCGTATGACGTGTCGAGCAAGCCGCCTGCGACGATTGAGTGGGAGTGATCCCGCGTCTGGCACTGCCAGGCACCTGATGGCATAAAAAGCCGATAAGCCCGCGTAATTGCGGGCTTTTTTGTATTTGTGTCTGGCACGATCTGGCAACAGGAGGAAGCGCCAAGCATCGTTTGAGCATGGCATTAAAGCTGGTACTATCGACAGACGATGCCATGATGGAGTTCGATACCATGTTGCTGTTTTCGTTGAAGTCATGGTGCTGAGTTTCAGTAAGCTAATGTTTTTATTGACTAAATTTAAGAATTTTCTAGCTACTTTCAACATGGTATCGGAATCGAGAGGGGACAAGGTGAATGCTGACCGATACCAAGCTGCGCAATCTCAAACCCAGAGACAAGCTCTACAAGGTGAATGACCGGGAAGGTCTCTATGTGGCCGTGACTCCAGCCGGGGCGATCTCGTTCCGTTACAACTACTCAATCAACGGTCGGCAGGAGACCATCACCTTTGGCCGTTATGGCGTTGGCGGCATTACGCTGGCCGAAGCCCGAGAGCAGCTAGGTGACGCCAAGAAGATGGTCGCGGCGGGCAAGTCGCCGGCCAAGGAGAAGGCCCGCGACAAGGCGCGAGTGAAGGATGCCGAGACGTTCGGTGCCTGGGCGGAAAAGTGGCTGCGCGGCTACCAGATGGCCGACTCCACCCGCGATATGCGCCGTTCGGTCTATGAACGCGAGCTGAAGCCGAAATTCAGCAATCAGAAGCTGGTGGAAATCACCCATGAGGACTTACGTGCGCTGACCGATGCCATCGTCGAGCGAGGCGCACCGGCCACCGCCGTTCATGTGCGTGAAATCGTTATGCAAGTGTTTCGCTGGGCAACCGAGCGTGGGCAGAAGGTCGAAAACCCGGCGGAGCTGGTGCGCCCAACCAGCATTGCCCGATTCGAGCCACGCGATCGAGCGTTGACGCCAGAAGAAATCGGGCTGATGTACCAGTACATGGAGCGAGTGGGGACAAGTCCAACAAACCGTGCGGCTGCCAAGTTACTGCTGCTCACGATGGTACGCAAAAGCGAGCTGACCAATGCGACCTGGAGCGAGATCAATTTCAGCGAAGCGCTTTGGACTATTCCGAAGGAAAGGATGAAGCGGCGCAATCCGCACCTGGTATTTCTGTCCCAGCAGGCGCTGGATATTTTCATTGCCCTGAAAACCTTTGCCGGCGGTTCTGACTTCGTTTTGCCATCACGGTATGACTCGGATGCGCCGATGAGCAGTGCCACACTCAACCAGGTGCTGACACTGACTTACAAGGCGGCGCAGAAAGATGGGAAGTCACTTGCCAAGTTCGGGCCGCATGATTTGCGGCGCACAGCCAGCACGCTGTTGCATGAGGCCGGCTACAACACCGACTGGATTGAGAAGTGCCTGGCGCACGAGCAGAAGGGTGTCAGGGCCGTTTACAACAAGGCCGAATACCGTGAGCAGCGGGCGGCGATGTTGCAGGATTGGGCGGATATGATTGATGAATGGACTGACGGAAATGCACGCTGATTTTTTCTCTGAATTCAAAGGTAATCGGTACATGTTGTTAGACACGATTGAGGCGATTTTCCAACTAAAGTTTTCGGCCACGACCTGTCGCTCGAATTATCTGACTGAACGGCAGGAATAGGCTGATCTGACATGGCTCCGAAAATGTCCAAGAAACCGAATCCATCCACCGCTGCAGCTCCTGCAACTGCGCCGGCGGAAGGCGAACGTCGAGCACTCCGTGGATACATCGGCCAGTATGAGCGGGCGGGCGCTGCCATCTATGCGGCGCTCGAGCGCGACGAGCTGCTCTGGATCGGCGTCGCAGACCGCAACGCGGGTATTGCCGACGACTTGGTACTCGGTTTCGATGGATTGGTGGTCGGCCACCAGTTCAAGACGTCCAAGTTTCCGAGCACCTTCACTGTTGGAACACTGTTTACTGGCGCAAACGGCCTCTTGAAGCCACTGGTTCACGCTTGGCAGTGCCTGCGCAAGAATAATCCGGGAAGCCGTGTCGAGATTCGCTTAGTCGTTAACGATTTTCCATCGACCACGGACAAACCAGGCGACGGCTCGCCTCCCCACAGCGCAGCATTTCTGGAAGAGTTTCAGCAGCACGAAAATCGGTCGCTGGAGGATTGGTGCACGTCGGAATGGAGCCAACTGATCGATCACCTGCGCCGCGAAGCCAGCCTCAGCGATGGCGACTTCGAACAGTTCTTACACAGCCTCCGTGTGGTGTGCGGGGCTGCGGCTGACTTCATCCAGTCGCACAAGCTGAACCCCGAGCAGGCGCGACAGGCATCGGAGATTGCTAGCGTATTGCCCAAGCTGGTCGCCGATACACGCGACAAGGACAGGTGGACACGTGACGAGTTGCTTTGCGAACTTGGCTGGCACGATCCTGCCAAGACGCTGCTCATCCATCGATTCCCGGTCGGCGCCTATGTCCAGCGTAACCGCGACACTGAGGTCAAGCTGCTGGCCGCGCTGCAAACCACTGGCCAGGGCTACGTCTCACTCATAGGTCCGCCTGGCTCCGGCAAATCTACCCTCCTACAAGTGGCGCTGACCACCGAAGCGAATATCCGGCTCGTCCGCTACTTGGCGTACGTGCCGGGCGCTGCCCAGGGTGTGGGTCGCGGAGAGGCCGATAACTTTCTTACCGATGTTGGCACGCAGCTTCGCAACACAGGTTTGGTTGGACTGCGTCTTCGCGATGACTCGCTGCATGAGCGGCGCGAACAGTTCGGCGTCTTGGTGCGGCAAGCTGGGGAACGCTTCGACCGCGACGGGATTCGAACGATCATCGTCGTCGACGGGCTCGACCATGTGCCCCGCGAAGAGCGGCCGACCAATTCGCTGCTGGGCGAGCTACCTCTTCCGGCGGCCATCCCCAACGGCGTTGTATTCGTCCTCGGCACGCAACGGCTGGATCTCGCGAATCTGAAGCCCGCAGTTAAGGAACAAGCGGAGAAAAGCGAGCGGCTGATTCTCATGAGCGCCCTCGGACGCGAGGAGGTCGCACGGATGGCGGACGCGCTTGGCCTGCCTGCCGAGATTCCCCGATTGGACCTGAGCAATCTCACGCATGGCCACCCGCTGGCAACGCGCTACTTGATTCAGGCGCTCTTGCACGCGGACGAAGCCGGCCGCAAGCACCTGCTTAGCGGCGGGATGCCGTTCGACGGCGACATTGAGACGGTGTATGCAGCCGCCTGGCGCGAAATCGCAAGCGACGGCGATGCCATGGACGTGCTGGGCTTCATCGCCCGAGCCGAGGCGCCCATGGACCTGCGGCTGCTGGCCACGGTGGTCAAAGAGTCCGCGATTGAGCGCGCCTTAGTCGTTGCACGGCACCTGCTCCGCAGTTCACCCCAAGGATGGAGCGTCTTCCACAACAGCTTCAGGCTATTCGTCATCGCTCAACCACGAACCCGCCTCGGAAGTGTCGACGCCGGATACTCCCAGCGGGTGTACCGCGACCTCGCCGAGCTGGCGAAGAACGCGCCGCACGAATCGGCGCAGCGGTGGCTTGAGCTACGCTACCGCGCCCGCGCCGGCGATGGTGCCGATGTACTTGGACTCGCGATGCCCGCTCGCTTCAGGCAGCAACTGGCTGACGGGCGTTCTATCGCCGATATCCACGTCGATATCCAACTAGCTCTGCTAGCAGCGCGTGGAACGCACGATGCGACCGCCTTCACGCGGCTACTACTATGTCGTGACGAAGTGGGGCGGCGGGAAACTGCCCTTGAGTACGCCAACCAGCTTCCGCTGGCGATGCTAGCGGTTGGGGGCATTGATGCAGCCCTGGCCTTCGTGCAGTACTTTCCCAGCCAGGGCTACGAGGTCGTCGACGCCCTGTTAGCGCGAGGGGACTTCGAGCGGGCGAAGGAATTGTTTGAAAGCCTCGAGCCACTGTCGCAGCTCCATACTTCCAAGTTCCAGAACCACGGGCACGACCACAACATAACTGAATTCGAGAGGTGGGCAAGGCGCGCCGTCCACTTCCGAGACACCGAGCAGATCCAGATAGCGATTGACCACCTCGCCGCAGAGGGGCTACGCCAGCCCGAAAAGGTGGATCCGCAAACTGTCGCCGCGCTGCAACTGCATCTGAGGAGGGAAGCCGCAGAGGCGATGCTTCTTCAGAAGGTTGGCGCCGATCCACAAGACCTCTGCAGTAAGCTCGGGGTAGCCAACGAAGACAAGCCTTCGGTGATGGTTCACGCAGGTCTTGTGGCCAGTCGGCGTGGCGACGTTGCGCAAGCGCTTGCTTTGTTTGATGCTGCCGCCGCCCTTCCTGGCTTCGAAGAGGTACCCAACGGCTACCGACGCCGGATGGCACTAATTGCATTCGAAGCTGACCGTCGTGACCTAGCCGAGGCCCTGTTCGACAAGCTGGTCGCACCGATGATCTCTATGTGCGACGACGAGACGGACCTGGCTGGGCTGGGTAATCTGGTCGGCGCGGTGATGCATCACGCGAGGCTTTGCACGCTGCTCAATAAGCCGCTGCCAAGCGCGACACCGTCGAAGCACACCTTCCTTCATCCGTTCCAGCAGCACGCCTCGACGATAGGCGTGCTTTTAGGTCGCGCCACCATCGACATCGCGTCTTTGCCGGCTGGCATCATCCAGGACGAAGCTCGTATTGCCCTTGGGTACGTCCTACGTCTGACTTCAGATGGCGGCAGCGAGTCATATCGCATTCGGCAGGCCTTCAAAGCGGTCCCCATGCTCGCGCAAGCGCTGCTGAGGCTCGGTGCCATGCGCGGCGAGTCTGAGTACCGTGCGGTACTTCGGGAAATTGACGCAGCCATCGCCTCATCCACACTGGGGGGCACTGCGTATCTACGACGCAGATTGGCCGTCGATGCGTATCGGGTTGACGGTGACCGGGTGGCGGCCGTCGATCGACTCAACGCACTCGTGGCGGAGCTTCAGGAGAGCACGCCGAGTGAGCAGATCGACGGGTTGGCGGATCTGGCCATCGCGTTGGCTGCGGTCGGGAGCTTAGAGCGAGCCAAACAGTTGCTGGCGACGATTCCCGAGCAATGTCTTGGCTACGCGTTGGCCCCCAAGAAAGACCCGCAGTACGCAATCTGGCGAGACATCCTGGTCCTTGCGAACGCCGCTGACCCGGAGAACCGTGTCAAGCGAGTATCGACCTTAATGCGCCAGGTCGGTGGCATGACCGAAACGGAAGGGTCGTCGGCCGCGCATCGTTTGACGATGTCGCTAATCGAGGAAGCGACGCAGGTCGGACCTCGCTTTGGCTTCGAGGTGTCAAAGACACTGGCGGATTGGAATCTGATTGGCTGGCCGAACAGTGTTGACCTGCTCATGACGGGGATGGTCCGGCGAAGCCCTGAACTCGTCTTGGCTTGCGCGTCGGTCTGGTGCGGTCTGTGTCTGCCGTTCTACATGGAACCGTACTACCGGGACCCGCACCACGTCGGTGACTTCATCGACATCGCCGCCGACGCCGCAGGACCTATACAGATTGAACCGCTCGCGCGGATGTTTTTGGCGGTGATCGAAGTAGCCAGCAGGGCACACGAGAGGGTCAGACTACTCCAGCGCCTTCGCATCGCTGCCGGAAGACATGGGTTTTCATCTGCCGAGCTCGACGCCGCCGTAGCCCGGTGGATGTCAGAAGCGCCGGAACCTCGACACTCGTATACGCCAAGCAAGTACGACTCGGAGACCACTCTCGAGCAGCTTGAGCGCGCGTTTGAAGCGGATGGCGATGAACTGAACTACAACGCCCCGTACCGTTTCAGAGATCTGGCCGAGACGGCCCCGCTTCATCTGGCGCGGAGGATATTTGAGCGCTGGCAGGTCTTGCAGGACGATGCGCGCTGCCGCTTCCTGATGGTTAAAAGGTTGGCTGCGGCGGGGGAGGTCGAGTACGCCAAGAAGCTGATGCAAGGCTACGAGTCAAGCAAGGACCCCTGGAGTTCCTGGAGCCAGTGGATGGGTGGCGGTAAGTTCTTCTACTTTGAGGCGATGAAGCTCTTGCAGGGACCATCCACATGCTCAGTCGCCTTCGAGAACATTGTCGATTCAGTAACGGCGGGCCAGGAGAACACCCAGTCACTGCTGACAGAGCTGGATTCGATACTGCCGGTAATCTGCGCGACGCCGGATTGGCCGGCCATCTGGTCGCTACTTGAGGAGCAGATGGCCTGCACTCGCGAGTTCCAGCTGGGGCGACCGTTCCAGCCGAGCGAGCTACCGCTCAGCGACACGGAACTTTTGGAGGATCTGCTGCACTTTGCCTATCGGCTGCCCGTTGCAGAAGTTCAGCGACACGCACGCAATTGCTCGTTGAGCCTGGCAAGGCAAGCCGGACTCGGCCAAGCTTTGTTCAAGTCACTTATGCGGCGACTTATAGCCGGCGAATTAGATGCCCCCTTGCAGGCGCTCGGAACGCTGTTGGCTGCTGATAGCGCGGACCTTGCCCCCGAGTTGGGAAGCGCCGTGGCTGCGTTGGTCAGTCACCGTGACATCGCGGTGGCAGAGTCAGCCGCGCTCTTGTCGCATCGGTGGAGGCAGGCTGTCCCCTTGGACGCGATACCACTGCCGCTCTTCTATCGCCTTGAACTCGAGCACCCGCCAGAGGGCGACCAAGCATTCACGGACGAAAGAACTGGTGCAATGCGCGTCGAGTCGCCGCTTGGCTGGACCGAGATGTTGCGCTCGACGGCACGTCACATCGCGAAGGCGGCAGGCATTGAGGAGATGACAGTCCGCCGACGCGCGGCGATGTTCATCCAGGATTGGGGTGGACTTGAGGCATTCGGGCCCTCTGGCATCAAAAGGCTTGAGACTCAGCTTCGCGTGCTCGACATGCAGATCACTTACCTGAAGCCTCACGCCTACATTGCCATTGCCGCACTTCGCCACGTCGCGGGAGAACTGCGGCTGGCCGGCAAAGTGAAAGGCAGCGACATGCCCACGCTTTTGGAACGTTTGGGCTGCCCGCTTCCGCCTCGACCGCTGAAGCTCCCGCGAGGGCGCCCCGAGTGGATCCGAATGCCGCTGTTGAATCGAAGTGCGGGTTGGTCCGAGCGAGAACGGAAATGGATTGACGAAGTCGACGGTGACGTTGCCCCCTTCCCAGCAGACAGCCACGGCCAAGTCGTAGCCGAAGTATCCCGCTTCAAGATTCTCAAGCCACGGCTGTCGGAGCACCGCCTCTACCGCTTTAGAGCACCCTCGGCAGAGATTGACAGTGAAAACTTCGACGACTGCTATGCCAGGCTGCCCATCGCTGTTTGGCTTGGCCAGTACGTCGCATTTGACAATGATCTGGCGCCAACGCTGGTAAGGAGAGTTGTTTGCTCGGTGGACATGGGCTTTGACGCAGCGGCCTATTCGTTCGCTTTGTGCCCGAACTGGATGAAGCGGCTTCGCTGGAGCGCGCATGACGAGGAGCCCAGCGTCTTCCTCGACCCGAGCGGCGCTGTGGTCGCAAGGCTCTACTGGTGGCGTGATGCCGGCCCGGTTGATATCGATGCGGAGTCTCTGTGGGGCGAGGGTTGCTACCTCGTTCTGACGCCAGTAGGCATCGAACAGGTCACCACTGCTCGTGGGAGGCCGGGCCTGGACATCAGCGTGTTCGCATGCAGGCAGATCAAGCAACCGAGTAGCTACGGGCAGTCTCTCTTGAAGACGGCGAAAAACGGCTACTCAATCTAAGCCATGCAGATTCAGCGGCGATGTCAAGCGAGAGGGGCCATGCTAGCTCGAGCTGGCTGTCCCGGAGGGCTGCTTCCGGCCGGTGGCTAGCGTTCGTAGTACCCTAGTGATCGATCGCTCCCGCTGTGAAGCAGCCATCGGACTTTCCAAATCGAACTTCTGCTTTAGGTCGTTTTCTGTTTGATAATGACCTGCTCCCCGTAAATAGTACGGAAACGATGTAGAGTCCGTGAATAGCCCCAGGTTTTGCGGAGGCTCCACTCTTTGAGAAAATGGAGCCACTATGAGCAAGCAGAACAAGTTTTCCCCTGAGGTTCGCGAACGCGCCGTGCGCCTGGTACAGGAGCACCGTGGGGAGTATCC
>NZ_CBCSIQ010000023.1:0-68733 GCF_965139615.1 Kerstersia similis | reverse complement strand
CCAACCCAAGCCCGGATTGATTGTGCATACCGATCGCGGTAGCCAGTACGCCAGCCAAGCCCACCGCGACCTGCTAGCCCGCCACGGCCTGATTGCCAGCATGAGCCGCAAGGGCAACTGCTGGGACAACGCGGTCATGGAGCGCTTCTTCCTGAACCTGAAGATGGAACGGGTCTGGCAACGCCACTATGCCAACCAAAACGAAGCCATGGCCGACATTAACCACTACATCGTCGGCTTTTACAACACCCAACGGCTGCATTCCACACTCGGATACCGCTCGCCGACCGATTACGAAAAAGCCACTACCTGAAATTCCCTATCCCAGTGTCCACTGATACTTGACCACGACAGAATCCACCTAGATCAGCTAAAGAACAGTCAAGAAATCAATAACTGATATAGCAAAATTGTCAGACAAAAAAAGCCCCTCCATCGGGAGGGGCTTTCCAGGGTCACTCACAGTCAGCCAAAGGCTGGCTGAACGAAGGAACTGCGGATTACCGCATTCATTCAAAAGCGCAAACGTCTTAAACCCGGAAATCTTCCTTGTTCTTTCCTTCAGCCAGAGCATTCTTCAACCATTGGGGCTGGCGGCCCATACCGGACCAGGGTTCACCATTCGGTCCGCGATAACGAACAACCGAAGCCGTTTGCTCAGACTTGCGACCAGCGCTAGCTTTGCGAGGAATAGCGATATTCGAAAAACCGAGATCGGCGGCACTCAGGCCATATTCAGCAATCTTGGCCTTGATGTCGTTAATCACGACAGCGATTTCCTGACGGCGCAGATGCTCGGCTTCCTCGAGCAGCTTCTCGGCCTGTGCTTTGAGTTCGAGATAGGTAGCCATAGATGTATTAATCAACACGTAAGTTAACGAGGATTTGATTCTAGCATAAACAACTACTAACTTTGGTAGGCACTTCTACCCAAAATAAGACACTCCCTATTCAATCGAATACAGCCGAAACATTCCTCTTCATCAAAATTCTGTCAGTACTTATCAAAATGGAACTATTGATCCAGCGCGATAGTCGAAAGACGTCCAGCGAAACGGACTAAGCGCACTGATAAACAGCTTGCGAATCCTTTGCTGCCGCCATGAATAACGAGATGAGATGCATTCCCAACAAATAAACATGACATGAAACGATATGCCATGAAAGATGACCCATCATTGCAAGTTGCCGACGGTCGCCAAACAATTAGCGCAATCGCAATTCAATGAAACATCTCAAGGATGAAATGAGGGAATTAGGCGGGCGCCTGAGAAAAGTCCGCAAGGGAATTTGAAACACAACGAAAAAAGCCCTTGGCTATGCAAGGGCTTAGATATCTGGGGTGGCCGATGGGACTCGAACCCACGACAACCGGAATCACAATCCGGGACTCTACCAACTGAGCTACGGCCACCACCGCAGAAATAGAAATATAGCATGTTTTTTGCTTTTGGCAAACTTTTCATCCCGCTCCCCCTGATTTATCTGCATCGCGGCGCGGCACGGCCCGAGCCAGCCACAAACTGGGGAACCCCCGGGCCGCGCCAGGCACTAATGCGAAGAACGGCTGAGAGCGTCGCCGCCCGCCGGCACGCCCCTCCAGCGGCCAGAACCGGAGCCGTGCCAGCCACCACGGCTACCGTAAGGCCCTGCCCCAGATGTCCATCCACGAGCGCACATTCCTTTTTCGAGGATTTTCGATGAAATTCGCCACCTATGCCGCCGCACTTGCTTTGCTGGCGTTCAGCAGCGCAGGCCAGACCGCCCCCTCCCCATTTTCCGATCTCAAGGCATTTCAAGGCCTGGAAAATGGTCTTTGGCAATGGCGCTTTACCACCCAGCCGCGCCAGCCAGCCATTCCCGATCGAGACGACCGCGGCTGTGTGAATATCGCCCGCTATATGGAACGGGCCATGCAGGAAATACAAAAAAATGCACCGCAATGCGTGATCCAGGTGCAGCGCGACACCCCGGAGCAAGCGGAACTCAGCAGCCAATGCCCGGCCATGCAAATCATGCCCGGCCTTGCATTACCCCCTATGCAGATTCGTTATCTGGTGCAGCGCCTGGGCAAAAATGATGTGCAGGTGGAAGCCATCGCCCCCAATTTCCTGACGGGTATGGGCAATATCACTTTCCTGCACCAGGCGCAGCGGCTGGGCGCCTGCCCACGCCAGTAAATCCGGCAATGCCATAATTCTCCCTGACCCGGCCGTCAGCCTGACGGCTGCAGCAGGGAGAACCCAATGCAAGCATTGATCCAGCGCGTCTCACGCGCGGCAGTCCGTATCAACCACCAAACACATGGCGCCATCGAGTCTGGCCTGCTGGTCTTTCTCTGCGCCGAAACCCACGATAGTGCGGCACAAGCCGACCTCCTGCTGGCCAAGATCCTCAAGCTGCGCATTTTCAGTGATGCCACAGGAAAAATGAATCTAAGCCTTCAAGATACCGGGGGTGGCTTGCTTATTGTCAGTCAATTCACGCTGGCAGCCGATACCCGCAAAGGCAATCGTCCGAGTTTTACCCAAGCGGCTCCGCCCGACCAGGGGCGCGCACTCTATGACTATTTTGTTGCCGCCGCCCGCCGGCTGCATCCCATTGTGGCGACAGGAGAGTTTGGCGCGGACATGGCGGTCGAACTCATCAATGACGGGCCCGTAACGATTCCGTTGCATATTCCTGCGCCCAGCCCGCACCTTGAGTGAAACTTCTGTGCCATACTCAGGTCGTATATTTCATATCTTGATAAGAAAAGCCATTTTTCATCGTTCCTTATCATTCGCAGCGAGGCTATAAACGATGGCAACCCGCACGGCATGTGGCCGTGCAGAACAAAAAAGGAGAGTCATATGACCAGAACCTCCAATCAACTGATGGGCTATGCCCGTATCCGCACCCGCCGTACCCAGGAACTTTATGACCTGGATACCAAGGCGGAACTGCAGGAACCCGTACGTGAACAGGGTAAATCCGGCGTACCGCAAAGTTCCAGCGCCAACCGGGCATAATTCATTGCCCTGAACCAGAACGGCATCGCGCAAGCGGTGCCGTTTGCATTGGTGGGGCAATATCTCGAACAAACCCTATCTTTTTTCTTGCCGCAGCCACCATGCATTCTGCCCCATCGTCCGCCCCCGCCATTACCCCTCTTGAACGACGTACGCAATACGACGAACTGCTGCTTCAGGCCCGTGCCCTGTTTACCGACGAACACGATGCCATTGCGAATGCCGCCAATCTCAGCGCCCTGGTCTTCGAGACACTGCCTGGCCTGAACTGGGCCGGATTCTATTTCCTGAAAAATAAGGAGCTGGTGCTGGGCCCCTTCCAGGGACGCCCGGCCTGCGTACGCATTCAGCTCGACCGTGGCGTGTGTGGCGCTGCTGCCAGCTCACGCACCCTGCAGGTCGTTCCGGATGTTCATGCATTTCCCGGCCATATCGCCTGCGACCCGGCATCGCGTTCAGAGATTGTCGTGCCGCTGATCACACGTTCGGGAGAACTGCTGGGTGTCTGGGATGTTGATAGTCCGCATGCCGGCCGTTTCGACGACATCGACGCGGCCGGCATGCAGGCCTTGTGCCAGGCATGGCTGGACAGCCTGCGGCCGCGACACTGAGGCAAGCCTGCCGGGCCGGACACCATTTCCGGCCTGGCGGACGCCGCCTAGAACTCCTCGGTATCAATCTCGGTCTGAGTCGCCGCCGGATAGCGCGGGCCCACGACCGTATCCTGATTGATCAGTTCGTCGAGCTGGGCCAGCACGGTAGGGTCCAGCTTGATATCCGCCGCCAGGGCGTTATCACGGGCATGCTGCGGGCTGGTCGTGCCAGGGATGGCAAACACATGATCATCCTGGGCCAGCAACCAGGCCAGCGCCAACTGCGCCGGCGTGATTTCCAGTTCCTCGGCAATGTCCAGATACGGCTCCAGCAGTTCCAGATTGCGCGCATAGTTCTCCGGTGCGAAGCGCGGCATTCCCCGGCGGATATCCTTGGGCTCCAGCGCCGTCACATCGCGTAGCTCGCCGCCCAGAAAACCGCGCGCTACCGGGCTGAACGCCACGAATGCAGCGCCCAGCTCCCGACATGCCTGCAGCACGGCAATCTCGGCATTGCGCGTCCACAAAGAGTATTCAGTCTGCACGGCCGCAATCGGGTGTACCGCATGAGCCTTGCGCAGCGTCGCGGCGGACACTTCCGACAAACCGATGGCGCGAATCTTGCCTGCCTGCACGAGATCGGCCAAGGCGCCGATGCTTTCTTCGATCGGAACAGTTTTGTCCCAGCGATGCAGGTAATACAGGTCGATGACATCGGTGCGCAGACGTTGCAGCGAAGCCTCGCAGGTCGCCTTCAGGGTTTCCGGCCGACCGTCGATGACACGCTTGCCATCCACGCCTGTCATACCGCACTTGCTCGCCAGGAAAATCTTTTGGCGATGCGGTGCCAGCAATTCCCCCATCAAGGTTTCATTGGCGCCAAAACCATAAAGCGCAGCCGTATCAAAGAACGTGATGCCCTCATCCAGCGAGGCACGCACGACCTGCTCGGCGATGTCTCGAGTGGGCGGCGTACCGTAGGCATGGCTGAGATTCATGCAGCCCAGGCCGATGGCACTGGTCAGGACGGAACCGATGTGACGTTGTTGCATGGTGGGATGCTCCATTCATGGCGCACGGGGCTGCAGCGGGAGTCTCCACACGGCTGGCCCTCGTCGCCTTTGCGCTGCTTGCCGCCGCAGCACTGCCACATCCGGCAGCGCGCCGACAAAACGCTATCGTACAAAGAAAATGGCCCGGCCATCTGCGGCACGATGTGCCCGATGGCAAGGCCATGACACCGGCAGGCACAAGAACCTGGCCTGCCGGCTGCGGATCTGGACAAGGGCGACTGCCACCTGCCCTGCCCGGCGCTCAGTTGTCGCGTGCCAGTTGCTGCTCCAACTGATGCAGCACTTCGTAGCACGGCAGCACCTGCGCGACGCTGGAGTTCGGCTCGCGGCCTTCGCGGATCGCGGCGAAGAATTCACGATCCTGCAGTTCGATACCATTCATCGACACATCGACATTGGACACGTCGATCTTCTCGTCGCGGCCATTGACCAGATCATCGTAACGGGCGATGTAGGTCTCGGTGTCACCGATATAACGGAAGAAGGTTCCCAGCGGGCCGTTGTTATTGAAGCTCAGGCTCAGCGTGCAAATGGCGCCGGTTTCGCTCTTGAGCTGGATGGACATATCCATCGCAATGCCCAGATCCGGGTGAATCGGGCCTTGCATGGCATGTGCCTGTACGATCCTGCCGGCCTGATAGGCGAACAGATCCACCGTATGAGCGGCATGGTGCCACAGCAGGTGGTCGGTCCAGCTGCGCGGCTGGCCCAGCGCATTGGTATTGGTGCGGCGGAAGAAATAGGTCTGCACATCCATCTGCTGAACGTGGAAATCACCCTTTTCAATCTGCTTGTGCACGTACTGGTGGCTGGGGTTGAAGCGGCGCGTATGGCCGACCATTGCGACCAGGCCGGTTTCCTTTTGCAGTCGCGCCACTTCGCGCGCACCTTCCAGGCTATCGGCCAGCGGAATTTCCACTTGCACGTGCTTGCCAGCCTTCAGGGCCTGAGCGGCCTGCGCAGCGTGCATCTGCGTCGGCGTGCACAGAATGACGGCATCCAGCTCAGGCAGGGCCAGGCTTTCCGCCAGGTCGGTGGTGACATGCCCCACCCCATATTTGGCAGCGACTTCCTGGATCTTGTCCAGCTCACGGCCGACCAGCGAAATGACTTCAACGCCGTCGATATTCTTGATTCCATCCAGGTGTTTGATACCGAATGCGCCGGCGCCCGCCAGGGCGACCTTGATTGTCTTGCTCATCAATTGTCCTCCAGAATCAGGTGGCCTACCGCCGTGTTCGACGCAGGCACATGGTAGAAACGCTGCGCGACGGTAGGCGCTTCGCCACCGACGGCATCCGCCATCGCACCGCGCGCGATCAGCCACATCACCAGTTCGATCCCTTCCGAGCCGGCTTCGCGCACGTATTCAATATGCGACACCTGGGAAAGGCTGTCCGGATTGGCGATCAGGCGATCCAGGAACTTGTTGTCCCATTCGCGGTTGATCAGGCCGGCACGCGGGCCTTGCAGCTGGTGGCTCATGCCGCCCGTGCCCCAGATCTGCACATTCAAATCCTTGTCGAAGGATTCCACTGCGCGACGGATGGCCTTGCCCAGCTCAAAGCAACGGCGTCCCGAAGGCACCGGATACTGCACCACGTTCACCGCGAACGGGATCACCGCGCACGGCCATGCTTCCGGCTCGCCGAACATCAGCGACAGCGGCACGGTCAGGCCATGATCCACATCCATCTTGTTCACGATGGTCAGGTCAAAGTCTTCCTGGATCACCGATTGCGCAATGTGCCCAGCCAGCTCCGGATGGCCGATTACCGGCGGCACGGGGCGCGGGCCCCAGCCTTCGTCGGCGGGCGGATAGAACGGCCCGGTGCCGATGGCAAACGTAGGAATCAAATCCAGGCTGAACGCGGTGGCGTGATCGTTATAGACCAGGAACACGACGTCCGGCTTGTTCTGCTTGATCCATTCCTTGCCGAAATCGTAGCCGGCAAACACCGGCTTCCAATAATCCTCGTTCTGCTTGCCCAGATCGAGCGCCGCGCCGATGGCAGGAACGTGCGAGGTATAAACGCTGGCAGTGATCTTGGCCATTATTTCTGTTCTCCGATGTAGCGGTTGCCTTCGACGGAACGGCCACCGTTGAGCATCATGTCGCGATATTCTGCCTCGGTCATGCCGGTCATGCTGCCAGCCATCTGCTGGAACGATTTGCCGTCGGTGGCGCCGATCTTGGCGAGAAAGTAGATATTGCCGCCCAGGGCGATGCAGCGGTTCAGGTCACGATCGAGCACAGCCTGCTTCTGCTCTTCGCTCATGTCCCACTCGTCCAGGTAGGCACGCTCATTGGCTTTGAAGCGTTCACGGTTTTCGGCCTTCATCAGCGACATGCAGAACTGGTTCAACCAGTAGCCTTTGCGCGATTGATCGGCGTCGAAAATCGTCGTGCCGGGTACGTTGGAATACGGTTTTTCAAGCGACATGCGATTCTCCCCAATAAAGTCGGGTGGGATTATCGACCAGCAGCTTGCGCTGCAGATCGGCCGTCGGAGCAATATGCGGGATGAAATCGACCAGCAGGCCATCATCCGGCATGTGATCCTTCAGGTTCGGGTGCGGCCAGTCGGTGCCCCAGAGCACGCGATCCGGGAAAGTTTCCACGATACGACGTGCAAACGGCACGACATCCCGGTAGGCGTTCTGCTCGCCGCCCAGCGCGCGCGGGCCGGTATGGCTCAGGCGTTCCGGGCAGCTTACCTTGCTCCAGACATTCGGATTTTCGCGCATGAACTTCACGAACAGTTCGAATTCCGGGCCGTCAACCGGTTGGGTCACATCCGGACGACCCATATGGTCCACCACCACCGTGGTCGGCAGGCTGGTGAAGAAATCCCACAACTCGGGCAGGTCCACGGCTTCGAAATAAATCACGACATGCCAGCCCAGCGGCGCGATGCGACTGGCGATTTCCATCAATTCGTCTTTGGGCGTGAAATCCACCAGACGCTTGACGAAATTGAAACGCACGCCGCGCACCCCTGCGTCATGCAGTTCCTTGAGCTCTTCGTCGGTGATGCTGCGACGCACCGTTGCAATGCCACGGGCGCGCCCATCGGAAGCTTTCAAGGCATCGACCATTGCGCGATTATCCGCACCATGGCAGGTCGCCTGCACAATCACGTTCTTATCGAAGCCCAAATGGTCGCGCAGCGCAAACAGCTGATCCTTGGAAGCATCGCAAGGCGTGTATTTGCGTTCGGGCGCAAACGGGAACTGGTCGCCAGGGCCAAATACGTGGCAATGCGCATCCACGGCGCCGGCAGGTACCTGGAAACGGGGCTTGCTCGGGTTGGCATACCAATCCAGCCAGCCGGGAGTCTTTTCAAATGCTGCCATGATGCCGTGTTCCTCAGTCGAAATATTTCAGCCCGGCCGCAGCCAGATCATCACGCATTTTGTACATGTCCAGGCCCAGCACGCCGCTGGCCAGCTTGGCACGCTTTTCGGTTTCGTTGGCTTCGCGCTTCTGGGCGGCATCGGCCACCAGGCCGGCGATCGCAGCCGGCACCACGACCACACCATCGTCATCCGCCACCACGACATCACCGGGATTGACCAGCGCGCCGGCGCATACCACCGGGATATTGACCGAACCCAGCGTTGCCTTGACGGTACCCTTGGCGCTGATGGCCTTGGAAAACACAGGGAAGTTCATCTCCGTCAGGTCACGCACATCGCGCACGCCGCCGTCGATCACCAAACCGACTGCGCCCTGGGCACGGAAGGACGTTGCCAGCAGGTCGCCGAAGAAACCGTCGGTCGATTCCGCCGTCACCGCCGCCACGACGATGTCGCCTGGGCGGATCTGTTCTGCCGCCACGTGGAACATCCAGTTGTCGCCCGGCTGCAGCAGCACCGTCACGGCAGTACCGGTCGCCTTGGCGCCAGTGAAGATCGGGCGCAGATAGGGCTTCATCAGACCGACACGGCCCATGGCTTCATGCACAGTGGCGGAACCGAACTTCGACAGGCGTTCCACGGCTTCGCGGTCGGCGCGCTGGATGTTGCGGTAAACCACTCCGAGATTATTCAGGCTCATTGCAATATTCCTTTTGACGGCTTACAGGCCCTTGGCCTTGAGTTGCTGGTCGAGACGGGAGAACACGCGACGGGCATTGCCTTCGTAAATCTTGTAGCGCTCGTCAGCGGTCAGTTCGGCGGCTTCGATATAGCGCTTGGTATCGTCGTAATAATGGCCGGTCAGCGGATCCACGCCACGCACGGCGCCGATCATTTCGGAAGCAAACAGAATATTGTCCACCGGAATGACGTTGGTCAGCAGATCAATGCCGGGCTGGTGATAGACGCAGGTATCGAAGAAGATGTTCTTCAGCAGATGCTCGCGCAGGTCGGGCTTTTTCAACTCTTGCGCCAGACCACGGAAACGTCCCCAATGGTAGGGCACAGCACCGCCGCCGTGCGGGATCAGGAATTTCAGCGTCGGGAAATCCTTGAACAGGTCGCTGGTCAGGCATTGCATGAAAGCAGTGGTGTCGGCATTCAGGTAATGCGCGCCGGTGGTATGGAAACACGCGTTGCAGCTGGTGCTGACGTGGATCATCGCCGGAATGTCGTACTCGACCATCTTTTCATAGATGGGATACCACTGGCGATCGGATAGCGGCGGGGAGGTCCAATGGCCACCGGACGGATCGGGATTCAGGTTGATGCCGACAAAGCCGTATTCCTTGACCGTTTTTTCCAGTTCGGGAATGCTGGTGGCGGGATCGACACCCGGTGATTGCGGCAGCATGGCAGCGCCGACGAAATGCTCCGGGAACAATTGCGACACACGGTAGCACAGTTCGTTGCAGATGGCGGCCCAGGTAGCGCTGGTATTGAAATCACCGATATGATGCGCCATGAAACTGGCACGCGGCGAGAAAATCGTCAGATCGGAGCCACGCTCCTTCATCTTCGCCAGCTGGTTTTTCTCGATGCTGTCGCGCAGTTCGTCATCGCTGATGTGCAAGTCACTGGCTTTGGGGCCCAGTTCCGGCGTATTCAGGTTGGCGATCTGCTGTTCACGCCAATCAGCCAACGCCTTGGGCGCGGTAGTATAGTGACCGTGGCAGTCGATGATCATGGCTTATCTCCTGTGACAATGAATTGTTCTGCCGCGTTTTCAGGACAACAATGCCGCCGAAACACGCGGGAAAACGGGCTGCCGCCGGATATTCTGGCGCACGCGCCCGCCTGTGCTGAAGACCTGCCGGCGCGTTCCTGACCAACGCAGGCGGTTCCCGTCTGGGTCTTGGTCTATTATGGTGGCGGTGCCCCCCCTTGGCTAGAACGCGGTCTCGCTATCAGATATAGCATTAGGGCATAACTCAAGAGAATCCATCCAGCTTTTGAATAGCCATTTCCGGCATTTGTCCGACCGACCATCCTTCCTATGGACCTGAAACAACTTGAATATTTCGTTCATGTCGCGGAACTGGGCAGTTTTACCCGGGCTTCCAGCGTTCTGGACGTAGCGCAACCCGCGCTGAGCCGGCAGATACGCCTGCTCGAAGTCGAGTTGCGCCAGCATTTACTGACCCGCAATGGACGCGGCGTCACCGTGACCGAGGCCGGCCGGCTGCTGCTGGACCATGCCCGTGGCATTCTGCACCAGGTGGCGCGCGCCCAGGAAGACCTGGGGCGCGTGCGCGGCTCGCTGGCCGGGCGCGTTGCGCTCGGCATGCCGCCCAGCATTGCCCGCTCGCTCACCGTGGCGCTGACGCGCGAATTCCGCCAGCGCCTGCCTGATGCGGCGCTGTCGATCAGCGAAGGGCTATCCATCCCGATGCAGGAATGGCTGCAAGGCGGCCGCCTGGATATCGCCCTGCTTTACAATCCAAGCTCGTCGGCAGAAGTTGAAATTGAACCGTTGATGGAAGAAACGCTGTTTCTGATCGGCCACGGCAACCCCAGCCATCATGGGCAGGCCATCAAACTGGCCCATGTGGCGGAGCTGCCCCTGATTCTGCCGGCACGGCCCAACGCCATCCGCACGCTGGTGGAAACACGCATGGCCAGCATCGGCCGCAAACCGCGGATTGCCTTGGAAATCGACGGTGTCCCGGCGATACTGGATCTGGTGGCAGATGGCGCCGGCCTGGCGATTCTGCCCCACTACGCGCTGAATTCAGCGGCCAGCCCCAGGGATTACTATGCCAGGCCCATTACCGAACCGACGCTGACCAGCACCCTGTGCATCGCGACCTCGTCCCGACGCACCGGCACACTGACCCAGCAGGCCATGCTCGATCTGATCCGCGACATGGTCAAACGCGTTTTCCCGGAAAACGCGCTATAAGACGGATCATTGGCTGCGCTGCCTGTTGCCTGCCGCCTTACCCGGCGACCAGCGCCATGCAGTGCGCCCCATTACCGAACCGGAGTGTTATCAATCATGAAAGGCCATCCCGAAGTCGTCGAATACCTCAAACAGCTGCTGCGCGGCGAACTGAGCGCACGCGACCAGTATTTCCTGCATTCGCGCATGTATGAAGACCTGGGCCTGACCAAGCTCTACACGCGCATCAATCATGAGATGGAAGAGGAAACGCAACACGCCGATGCGCTGTTGCGCCGCATCCTGATGCTGGACGGCACGCCGGACATGCGTCCCGACCCCTTCACGCCCGGCACCGACGTTCCGTCGATGCTGCGTGCCGACCTGGCTCTGGAATACCATGTTCGCCAGGCCTTGAAAGACGGGATGGCGCTGTGCGAAAAGCATAATGACTATGTCAGCCGCGACATCATCCTGGCGCAGCTGCGCGATACGGAAGAAGACCACGCCTACTGGCTTGAAACCCAGCTTGATCTGATCGAGAAGATCGGCCTGGAAAACTACCAGCAGTCGCAGATCTGATTTCCATGAACGGCCGGCGGCGATATCGCTGACGGCCGTGCGTGACGGCGGACACGATCCGCCTGAAGCCTCCGGTCGGCTTGCAAGATGAAATGGCCCTGCAATGCAGGGCCATTTTCATTTCCCTTTCGATGCCGCGTACCGGCATGCCCAGGCACCCGACCCTGCGACAGGGGGCTTCCTGGTCATGCCTGCCCGCGCGCTGCCGCCCGTGCCCGAGTCAAGGGGCGCACCCGCAATACATACACCACACTGATCAGCGCCATCCAGGATACGCCGGCATATAGCGAAACGCGCGAGCTTTCGCCATAGCCCAGCATGAAGAACACGAATCCGATGAACAACAGGCTGATGTAGGGTGTCACGCCCGGCAACGGCAGGGCAAATGCTGATTGTTCGCCCCGAGCGCGCTGGCGCCGGCGAAAGGCCATCCAGGTCAGGACGATCATGGCCCAGGTCCAGACCACATTGAATGCCAGGATGGACATCATCCAGCCAAAGGCCTCATCCGGCACCACATAATTCAACAACACCCCCAACCCCATGCACACCACCGTGGCCAGCACTGCCAGCGCCGGAACACCATTGGGCCGCACCGCACGGAACACGGCAGGTGCCTGGTGGCTGTCTGCCAGGCTTTTCAGAATGCGGGCACCACTGAACAAAATGCAGTTGAAACTGGACAGTGCTGCTGTAATCACCACAAAGTTGATGATCCCTGCCGCCTCGCGGATCCCGAGTTTCTCGAAGGTCATCACGAACGGGCTGCCTTGGGTACCCAATTCATTCCACGGATAGATGGCCAGGATCACTCCCACCGCCGCCACGTAAAACAGCAGGATGCGCCACAGCACCGAATTGACCGCTCGTGGAATGGTACGACCAGGGTTCTCGGCTTCCGCCGCAGCAATACCGATCATTTCCACCCCGGCAAAGGAATAGGCCACCACTGGCAAGGCCAGCAGCACACCAGTGAAACCATTGGGGAACCAGCCGCCATGCTGCCAGAGATTGGACCAGCCGATAGGTACGCCGCCATTGCCCAGCCCCATCATGATCATGCCCAGCCCACCCAGTATCAGGGCGACGATGGTCACGACCTTGATGAGCGCAAACCAGAACTCCGTCTCGCCGAAGATTTTGACAGCCATCAGATTCAGCAGGCAAATGGAGGCAATGGAAGAAAACACCCAGATCCACTGCGGTACATCCGGGAACCAGACCTTCATATAGACCCCGACCGCCGTGGATTCCGCAATGCCGACCCCGACCATCAGAATCCAGTAATTCCAGCTCGAAAGATAACCCGCATACGGCCCCAGATACTCACGCGCATACGCGGCAAAAGAACCTGTCACCGGATGATGTACGGTCATTTCGCCCAGCGCGCGCATGATCAGGAAAATGACACCGCCGCAAACGAGATAGGCCAATAACACCGAGGGGCCGGCCGCTTTGATCGCCGTGGCGGATCCCAGGAACAGTCCAACGCCGATGGACATGCCCAAGGCCATGAAAGTCAGCTGTCGGGCACTTAAAAGTTTAGGGTGTGGAGTCATCATGATCGCAAAGTAGGAACATCAGGAATCGGAATGGATGAGGGCAGCCCATCGCAGCCGGCCTGTCTGTCACCCACGCCAGAATTAAACTATTTTTTGCATATACGCAAAACAAGGGTAAACGCCTAGCGCAAACCCGAAGATAAAAAAATGCCCTTCCAGCCAGCCTGGAAGGGCAATCTATCAAACCGCAGCGCAGCGCCTTCGCACTGTCCCTTTACGCGCCCAAACGATTTACCTCACAACAACTCCGACGCACCATCCAGCACTTCCTGCCCATGCCGTGCATTGGTCATCAGATTGCTTTCGGCTGTAATCACGCCAATGATGCGCGCCAATTGCCGGCTGACACTGATATAGGCATGGCCGATCATGCTTTCGAAATACAGCGAGTCGCCTTTTGCCAGACGCGCCACATCGCCGTTTTCAAAATGCACCTCGATCTCGCCCGACAGCACATAGACAAACTCGACACCGGCGTGACGGGCAAAATCCTCAGGCCCGTTCACCTGCCGCGCATGTATGGTCCCCAGCACCGGATTGATGGGCTTGCCGGTCGCTGCCGTCGCCAGGAATTCATAGGTAAACGACAGCCCCCGATAGGACACGCCCTCTCCCGCCCGCGTCACAATCGGCCCTGCAAAAGGGGCTTGCACCTCGCCATCACAGGCAAACAACGCCCCCATATCCAGCTGCAGCGCCTGCCCCAGCGCTGCCACATTTTCATAGCCCAGCGCCAGCTGCCCACGCTCGGCGCGCGAGATGGTGGTAATCGACACCCCTGAGCGTGCCGCCACCTGCGCGAGCGTCCATCCCAGCTGCTTGCGTGCCACACGCAGACGCTTGCCCAACATCTCTGGTGCCAGCATATGGGGCACGCCTGGCGACCGTTGCGGGTTCTTTTTCAAAGCTTCCTCTCAAATTCTGTTGCCTGCCTCTCTGTAGCCGAATTTTGCCAGCAACCGGCCACGCTGGCAGCATTCCCGCCGCCACGATCGTTCCATCCATTCACAAATCCCAAAAATATTTGCTTAAACGCAAATTTTGTTTGATACTCGATGGATATCGTTCATGGCGCCGCTGCCAGCAGGCATGGCCAGGCCGCCTTCAAGCCAGTCAAAGGACTGTGACATGCATATTGTTGTCGTGGGTGCCGGCGTCGTCGGCACTGTCACCGCGCTGACGCTGGCGCGTGCAGGGCATCAGGTAGAAATCGTGGAAAGTGCCGGCGCCGCAGCGACGGGCGCCAGTTTCGCCAATGCCGGCCTGATCTCGCCTGGCCACTGTTTCAGCTGGGCCGAACCGGGTATTGGCCGGGCCGCCTTGCGCGCCCTGCTAGGCCGGGACGAAGGGCTGGGTATCTGCCAGCCGTGGTCGGCGGCGCTGCTGCGGTGGGGCTCGCTCTTTCTGCGCGAAGGGACACATGAACGCTGGCGCGCCAACTCACAGGCCGCCCTGAAGCTGGCAGCCTATTCCCGCGACCAGCTCTTTCGCAGCGCCACACCCGCCTCCAACGCCTTTGGCGGCCACCAGCATGGCATCCTGTACCTATACGGGGAACAGGATCACCCCGGCCCGGATGACGCCACACTCCTGCACGAGGCCGGCGAGCCCTTCACGGCATTGGACCATGAGCAATTGCTGGCGCAGGAGCCCATGCTGCGCGATGCAGACATCGCATTTGCGCGCGCCGTTCACTGCCCCAACGACGGGACCGGCGATGCCGCCCGCTATACCCGTGCCGCGCTGGACGAAGCGAGCGCCTTGGGCGTCCGCATTCATTTTGATGAGCCCGTCCTGGCGCTCAGTCAGCAGGGCCAGGCTGTCAATGGCGTCACCACCGCACGACAAACCTATCATGCCGATGCCGTCATCGTGGCTGCCGGGCTTGCTTCAAGCGCGCTGCTGCGCCCGCTGGGCTATCGCTTGCCCATCTATCCTGTTACGGGCTACTCCCTGTCCTACCGTCCCGCACCCGCTTCATCCCCCCGCTCAGGTGCCGTATCCATTCCTCACAAGATTGCCTGGGCGGCCTTCGGCGACGACACCATGCGTTTCACGGGATTTGCCGATATCGGCATTCCAAGCCATAAACAAGCCACGGCACGGCTGGCCCAGCTGACGGAATTCGCCCATCTCGTCTGTCCGCCATTGGCACGGGCAACGCCATCCCAATGGATAGGGCAACGTCCCATGACACCGGACAATCTCCCCTTCCTGGGCCAGAGCGCCCATCCCGGGCTGTGGCTCAACTGCGGCCATAGCGCCATGGGCTGGACCATGGCCTGCGGTTCGGCGCAAATCATCGCCGACCTATTGCAAGGCCGGACGCCAGCCATTGATCTGCACCCCTATCGCTGGAACCGCTACCGGCGCTTGAGCCGCCAAGGCGACTGAGCCCCCGGCGCCACCCAGGACGCGCGCCCTGCAAAGATCAGGCGACGCCTTCCACTCCCATGCGTCCTCACCTCAATGCCATGCCCCCATGTCATTCACCCAGGTCACTCCGCCCTGCCAGGCGCATGGATTTTTTCACTTTCCACCAGGAGCCCTCCATGAGCCAGCCCCCCGTCTTTCATCCCGTCTCTGCTGATCTCCCCTTCTCCGCCGCGGTCAGGTACGGCGACTTGCTGATGCTGTCCGGCCAGATTCCTTTTGATGAAGAAGGGAAACCACATACAGGAAGTATCGAAGCCCAGACACACGCCGTTCTGAAAGCAATAGACGCGACCCTGAACGGCCTGGGCAGCTCGCTGGAGCATGTGATCAAAGCCAATGTCTGGCTGGCCGACCTGCAGGATTTCGCTGCCTTCAATGCAATCTATCGCAGCTACTTCCAGGCGGGACGCTATCCGGTACGCAGCCTGGTACAGGCGCAACTGGCGTTCAAGGTGGCCGTGGAAATCGAAGTCCAGGCCATCATTCCCCAAGCCTGAGCGACACCTGCCCAGGGCGATGCCGCAACCTCGCAGCGGCATGCCCGGGCTGCCTCAGGGGCAGAGGCGCCGGCCTGATGCAAAAAGCCCCTTCCCGGTCGCCAGGAAGGGGCTGGAAAGGGGCTGCCATGTGTGCCCAATACCATTTTTACCAAAGCACATTTCCTGCTGCCTCGGGCACCGGCAGCGCGGAGAGATCGCGCTGTCCGCCCGACAGTGAAAATGGCCCTGCGGCTCATGATCTCAAGGCAACACCCCACCCGCGCTTGCGGCACGGGCAGCGCCTCAGGCTCAGGCCTGCAACACTTCCAGGCCTCCGACGTACGGGCGCAGCGCTGCCGGCACGCGAATGGAGCCATCTTCCTGCTGATGGTTTTCCAGCACCGCTACCAGCGCACGGCCTACGGCCAGGCCCGAGCCATTGAGGGTATGCACATACTCGGGCTTGCCCTTTTCCTGGCGGCGCACACGCGCCTGCAAGCGGCGGGCCTGGAAGGCCTCGCAATTCGACACCGACGAAATCTCGCGCCAGGTATCCTGCGCCGGCAGCCAGACCTCCAGGTCATAGGTCTTGGCAGCGGAAAAGCCCATATCGCCCGAGCACAACAGCACGACGCGGTAGGGCAGCTCCAGCGCCTTGAGCACATTTTCCGCATGACCGACCATTTCTTCCAGTGCATCATAGGATGCGTCCGGATCCGTGATCTGCACCATCTCGACCTTATCGAACTGGTGCTGGCGGATCATGCCGCGCGTATCGCGGCCACCGCTGCCCGCTTCCGAACGGAAGCAAGGCGAATGGGCCGTCAGCTTCAACGGCAGCTGATCTGCCGCCAGGATTTCATCACGCACCGAGCCGGTCAGCGTGATTTCCGAGGTCGAAATCAGGTACAGGTCTTCAGCCGTACCGTCTTCCTGGCCGCCTTTGGTCACCCAGAACATATCGTCCTTGAACTTGGGCAGCTGGCCGGTACCAAACAGCGTCGGGCTTTGCACGATGTACGGCGTATAGCATTCGGTATAGCCATGCTGCTGCGTCTGCAGATCCAGCATGAATTGCGACAATGCACGATGCAGGCGAGCCACCGGGCCGCGCATGAACGCGAAACGCGAACCCGACAGCTTGGCTGCCGTTTCGAAGTCCAGGCCCAGCGGCGCTCCCAGCTCCACATGATCACGTGCGGCAAAAGGCAGGGGAGCAGGACGACCGTCCGCCGCTGCCGCGCCAGGCAACCAGCGGCGCACCTCAACATTGTCATCGCTGTCCTTGCCTTGCGGCACGCTGTCATGCGGCACATTGGGCACCGCCAGCAGCAGCGCGTTCAGGTCTTGCTGCAACGTGCCCAGCTCATCCTCCAGGGCTTTCAGCTGCCCCGGAATCTGTTGCGACTCGGCCATCACGGCGCTGGCGTCCTCCCCTTTAGCCTTGAGCTGGCCGATCTGCTTGGCCAGCGCATTGCGGCGTGCCTGCAGGTTTTCGGTTTCCATTTGCAGGGATTTGCGGCGTCCTTCCAGCGCATTGAAACGCTCCACATCAAAGGAAAAGCCACGCAACGACAGGCGTTCGACGATGGCGAGCAAATCTTTACGCAGCAGGGTAGGCTCTAGCATGATGAACAGTAGCAGTAATAAGGAATCGACCCCAGCCAGACGGCTGGAACGGAGATTGTTGCACGCCGGCGCGCTCCCCGAAAGGGCAAGCACGCGTGACGCAATATCGGCTGGCGGCCATGGCACCATGGCAGCGACGCTTACAAGCTTACAAGCGCGGCGGCAAACCGCCAGACATCAGGAGGGTTTGCGGCGCGATTCGCGATCCAGCTCGCGCAGAAAGGCCAGCTTTTGCTGAATTTTAGCTTCCAGCCCACGGTCGGTCGGCTGGTAGAAACGCGCCTTCATGCCATCCGGAAAATAACTTTCGCCAGCCGCATAGCCATGCGGCTCATCGTGTGCATAGCGATAGGCCTTGCCATGGCCCAGCTCTTTCATGAGCTTAGTCGGCGCGTTGCGCAGGTGGATGGGCACAGGTGCACTGCCATTGCTTTCGGCAAACTTGCGCGCCGCTTTATAGGCGTTATAGACCGCATTGGACTTGGCGGCACAGGCCATATAGACCACCGCCTGCGCCAGCGCCAGCTCGCCCTCGGGGGAGCCCAGGCGTTCATAGATATCGGCGGCATTCAATGCCAGTTCAGTCGCACGCGGGTCGGCCAGGCCGATATCCTCGACAGCCATGCGCACAATTCGCCGTGACAGGTAGCGCGGGTCGGCACCGCCATCGAGCATGCGCGCAAACCAGTACAGCGATGCATCCGGATCCGAACCGCGTACCGCTTTGTGCAAGGCGCTGATCTGATCATAAAAAGCATCACCGCCCTTATCGAAACGGCGCAGGTTCTGCGACAACGAGGTTTCCAGCCATTCGCTGTCCACCGTATCGCGGCCGGCGCCCAACGCCGATTCCGCCACCACCTCCACGGCGTTGATCAGGCGGCGCGCATCACCGTCGGCCCACCCGGCCAGCTGCACCACGGCTTCTTCAGAGAAACTCAGCGCGGGTACGCCTTCTGCCGCACGATCGGCATTGAAGGCTTCGACCGCCCGGCGCGCCAGACGCGCCAGCTGCTCGCCGTCTAGCGCCTGCAGCACATACACGCGCGCCCGCGACAGCAAGGCGGAGTTCACCTCGAACGACGGGTTTTCGGTAGTCGCGCCGATAAACGTGAACAGCCCGCTTTCCACGTAAGGCAGGAACGCATCCTGCTGAGCCTTGTTGAAGCGGTGTACCTCATCGACAAACAGGATGGTACGCCGCCCCTGGCCCTGCGCCGCCTGAGCCGACACGACAGCGTCGCGGATATCCTTGACGCCGCCCAGCACAGCGGAAATGGCAATGAAATGGGCGTCGAAACCATCAGCCATCAGCCGGGCCAACGTCGTTTTCCCCACGCCCGGCGGGCCCCAGAAAATCATCGAATGCGGCCGGCCTGATTCAAATGCCACGCGCAGCGGCTTGCCCGGTCCCAGCAGGTGCTCCTGCCCGACCACTTCATCCAGATTGCGCGGCCGCAAACGTTCGGCCAGCGGCACGCTGCCCGGTACCGCCTGCGAAAACAGATCCCCGGCCATCATTACATGACCACCACATCCGTTCCGGCAGGTGGCACGAAGGTAAACAGGCTGTCATCCAGCTGCCCGGCCGTCCGCAGGTCTTCCAGTTCGATACGTGTCATCTGGCCAAAGCCATCACGCACTTCCAGTACAACGGGCAGGTTGTCGCGCAAACCGATATCCAGGCTTTCAAAACCGGCATCCGTCTGGCGCGGCGTCGCCCGCAACCATTCCAGGCCTCCGCGCGCCGGGCGCGGCGTCAGCACGAAATTATCGTCCAGCTTGCCCGAGCCAAACAGAATGGCTGCAGGCGAAGCGCCGATGGCCTCATCCACGCGGCGGCGCGTCATCTGTTCAAGATCCGGGTCATATTGCAACAGCACTTCGCCATCGGACAAGACCAGTTGCTCATAGGGACGCTTGACTTCCCAGCGGAATCGGCCCGGCCGCTGAAAGGCGAAATCGCCTTCTTGCGGCGCCGCCTGACTGCCATCTTCCGCATGCACCACCTGGGTGAAGTGCCCCTGCGCTGCCTGCACATCACCAATGAAGGCCTGCAACTGCGCCAGCGCATCCGCCCGCGCCAGCGAAGCGGAACACATCAGAACTGCAAACAACATCCACTTGCGCATACCGGCCTCCCAGCCCAAAACGCTACGCTGCATCATTCATTCCACAACAGGCTGACGCGATGCCCAGGTCAATCCGATTCTTCTTCACGCCTGGGCGCGAGAATCTCGCGGTTGCCGTTTGACTGCATGGGCGATACGACCCCTGCCACTTCCATTTGTTCCAGCAAACGCGCTGCGCGGTTGTATCCAATACGCAGGTGGCGTTGCACCAGGGAAATCGAAGCACGCTTGTTCTTCAGGACGATCTCCACAGCCTGATCGTACAGCGGGTCGGACTCCGCATCGGCAAAGCCCGTGACGCTACTGACGCCATCACCGGTTTCCCCTTCCACCGCCCCTTCCAGCAGGCCTTCTACATAATTGGCTTCGCCCTGCGCTTTCAGCGACTCGACGACGCGATGCACTTCCTCATCGGAAACAAAAGCACCGTGCACGCGTTCTGGCAGCCCCGACCCCGGCGGCATATAGAGCATATCGCCCTGGCCCAACAGGGTTTCCGCGCCCATCTGGTCAAGAATGGTGCGCGAGTCGATTTTGGACGAGACCTGGAACGCAATACGGGTCGGAATATTCGCCTTGATCAGGCCGGTAATGACATCCACGCTGGGCCGCTGCGTTGCCAGTACCAGGTGGATGCCCGCTGCACGCGCCTTCTGCGCCAAACGGGCGATCAGTTCTTCGATTTTCTTGCCGACCACCATCATGAGGTCGGCCAATTCGTCGATGAAAACCACGATATGCGGCAAATGGCCCAGGGGTTCAGGCGCATCCGGCGTGAGCGAGAACGGGTTGGGAATGTTTTCCTCGCGCTTTTCTGCTTCGCGTATCTTGGCGTTGTAACCGGCCAGGTTGCGCACTCCCAGCTTGCTCATCAGCCGGTAGCGTTTTTCCATCTCATTGACGCACCAGTTCAGCGCATTGGCGGCCTGGCGCATGTCGGTCACGACCGGCGCCAGCAGATGCGGAATGCCTTCATAGACGCTCATTTCCAGCATCTTCGGGTCGATCAGGATCAGGCGGGTATGGTTGGCATCAGCCTTGTACAGCAGCGACAGGATCATGGCATTGATCCCGACCGATTTCCCCGAACCCGTGGTGCCCGCAACCAGCACGTGCGGCATGCGGGCCAGATCGGCCACGACCGGATTGCCTGCAATATCCTTGCCCAGCGCCATGGTCAGCGCCGACGCACTGTCATGATAGGTGCGCGACCCCAGGATTTCCGAGAGCTTCACCATTTGCCGGCGCGGATTGGGCAACTCCAGCCCCATCAGGTTCTTGCCCGGAATCGTTTCCACCACACGGATATTCACCATGCTGAGCGCACGGGCCAGATCCTTGGCCAGATTGACGATCTGGCTACCCTTCACCCCCGTCGCCGGTTCAATTTCGTAACGGGTGATGACAGGGCCGGCCTGAGCGGCCACGACTGTAACCTGCACCCCGAAATCAGCCAGCTTTTTCTCTATCAGGCGCGATGTATATTCAATCGTTTCCTGCGAGACCGTTTCCTGGGCCTCCGGTGCCGGATCCAGTAGGCCCAACGCCGGCAGATCACCTTGAACCGCCTCGGCAAACAAGGTCTGCTGCTTTTCCTTTTCCACACGGGGCGATTTCTGCACTTCGCGCACGGCGGGTTCGATGCGCACAGGCTCGTGCACCATTTTTTCCTGTTTGGCCACCACCTGCTCTTCGCGCTCCGCCTTCGCGACCGCGCCCACACGCCTGTCCTGGCGCGCCACGTAGGCGTCACGGATACGGCATACGACCGTTTCAATCAGGAAACCAATGCGTTCCGCCAGGCGTACCCAGGAAAAGCCGAAGAACAGGCTCAGGCCGATTGCCATCATGACCAGCAATGCCAGCGTGCTGCCGGTAAAGCCGATGGTGTTCTGCAAAACGCCCTTGAGCAGCTGGCCGATCACACCGCCAGCGCCGCTGGCATTGGCGCTGGCCGCCGGCAGCTCGGTTCCCCAGGAATAGAAGCGCAGCGCCTCCAGGCCGACCGAACCCAGCAGGATCAATCCGAAACCCAGCCCTTGCTCCCAGCGCACGCGCGGCAAATCATTGCTCGCCTCATCTTCGGCCTGCAGGCCGAACATGCGTGCCAGGCGACGATAGCCGGCACGGACGCGCTGGGCCAGCAAAACAACCCACCACCACGCGGAAAATCCGAAGATCAACAGCAGCACATCCGCCACATGGGCGCCCGCTACGCCCCCCATATTGGTGACTTCCGCACCTGGCATGGACGAACGCATCCAGCCTGGATCCTGACTGCTCCAGGTGTACAGACTGATACCCAGCCAAACGGCCAGGAAGGCAAACAGAATCCAGCGTGCTTCGCGAAACAGCGATGAAAGACGGCTTTGCAGCGGCGAAGGGCCGTTGCGCGTATTCCGTGAAGAACGAGGGGAACGTGTTACCCGCGGTGTGCGGGATTTTGAAACAGGTACGCGAGGCATGGGGTCATTATAATTGCTGCACTGTTCAACGAATGTAAACCTTGTCAGCCATGTCCACGACCAAACACGCCAAAGTCCTGATCCTGGGTTCCGGCCCTGCCGGCTATACCGCCGCTGTCTATGCCGCCCGTGCCAATCTGCAGCCTATGCTGGTCACGGGCCTGGCCCAAGGCGGCCAGCTGATGACCACGACGGAAGTCGATAACTGGCCTGCCGACCCGCTCGGCGTGCAAGGCCCCGAGTTGATGGAACGGTTCCAGAAGCATGCGGAACGCTTCAATACCGAAATCGTTTTCGACCATATCGACAAGGTCGATTTCAGCACCCGGCCGTTCCGCCTGCATGGCGATAGCGGCACGGACTACACCGCCGATTCCGTCATCCTGGCTACGGGCGCTTCCGCCAAGTATCTGGGGCTGCCATCCGAAACCGCCTTCATGGGCCGGGGGGTATCGGGATGTGCTACATGTGACGGATTTTTTTACAAAAATCAGGATGTGATCGTTGTCGGCGGCGGCAATACCGCTGTCGAAGAAGCGCTGTACCTGTCGAATATCTGTCGCCATGTCACGGTAGTGCATCGCCGCGACACCTTCCGCGCCGAACCCATCATGGTGGATAAGCTGATGGAAAAGGTTCGTTCCGGCAATATTTCGCTCAAGCTGTTCCACGAGCTTGATGAAGTGCTGGGCGATGAAAGCGGTGTAACGGGCGTGCAACTACGTGATGTCCAGACGGGCCAGCTCAGCAAGCTGGAGGTCAGCGGCGCTTTCATCGCCATCGGCCACCATCCCAACACGGATCTGTTCGTCGGCCAATTGCAGATGCAGGATGGCTATATCATTACCCGCAGCGGCCAGAGCGGACTTGCCACCATGACATCGGTGCCTGGCGTTTTCGCAGCCGGCGACGTACAGGATCATGTGTACCGCCAGGCGATTACCAGCGCGGGCACCGGGTGCATGGCTGCGCTGGACGCCCAGCGCTGGCTGGACGATCACGAAGCCCAGAAATGAGCACGCGCAACAAGCCCCTCAAAGGCGGCCTGGAAGATCTGAAACGCCTGCACCAGCAGGCGCGCGAACGCGACGAGCAGCAATTGGCCCGCCAGCGGCTGGCCGCTCGCCAAGCAGCGGCTTCGGCAGTTTCGGCTGCCGCGCCTGCCGGCCGTGCTGCCGACCGCGCCACCGCAGCTGCCCAGGCGGTGGCCAGGCTGGCGCCCAAGCCAGCGGCCACCCCTGCCCTGGCGGGCGAAAAACCGGAGTCAGGCACGGACTTTTACCGTCCGCTTGGCAACGAGGATGATGCCACCCTGCTGTTGCGCAGCCTGGCGGGTGTCATGCCCATCCGCCAGGGGCATGACGTCAACACCAAGGTCTATCGTTCCGCCCCCAGCGATGAGCAATTGCGCAAGCGCCAGGCTGCGGCCGGGGTGGCAACGCTGGAAGAAGCCCATATTCCTGCTCCCGCCGTGTCGGACGAATATATTGCCGCGCGACTGATCGAGAACGGGACAGCCTATTTGCGCGCCGGGATGGCGCCCGACACCATCAAGCGCCTGCGCCGCGGCAAATGGCCGTTCCGCACAGAGATTGACCTGCATGGCATGACGGTCGATGCAGCCCGCGCGGCATTGCTGCCTTTTCTTGCAGCCAGCCGTGCCCAGGGACACCGGGGCGTACGGGTGATCCATGGCAAGGGTTTGGGATCACCGGAACAGCAACCGGTCCTGCGCGAGAAGGTAAAGACCTGGCTGGTGCAATATCCGGACGTCCAGGCCTTCGCCCAGGGGCGCGAGGCCGATGGCGGCGCTGGCGCGGTGCTGGTTCTGCTGGCAGGACTGGATGGCAGCGACGACTAGCGAATCAGGTCAGCAGCCGCGCTTCGAACTTCCATAGCGCCCGCCTGCCCTGAGCAGGGGGCGCTATGGCAATTCCGCATCGCGCCGCAAAATTGGCCAGTATTTTCTAGCGTCCGGATTGACGCGCTTGCAGCGGGCAGGTGCTCAAACCCAGCAAGGGATAGAGCGGGCAATAGCGTACCAGCCCCGTCAGCAGGGGCAGGATACCCAGCCAGCCCCACCATCCGATGACGCCGGACGCCGCCAGGATGATTAGTACCAGGCCCAGAATGACCCTCAGGATGCGGTCCAGGCCGCCAACGTTGGTTTTCATGCATGCTCCCGTCTCTCTTGAATGCACAGTTGCCGTACTGGTTGATTACGCGTGTCAGGCCCTGATCGCCCGTCGGTTCCACGGCATTTTCATGAGCACGCGAGCCAGCCCGCAGAATCCCGAGATACCGGCAAAAATCAGGCCGCAGCCGATAAAACCAGGAATGATGTAGAAACCCGGCGCGACGCCCGCCCCCAGAAGCGTGCCCAGCAGTATCATGGCACCCGCCGCAATTTGTACCTGGCGCTGCAGTTCCAGGGGTTGCTTTGCATCGGCGATCACGGGCAAACCCGCTTTTTTCCATGCATTCAGGCCGCCTTCCAGAACATATGCCTGACAATCCGTGCAAGCCGCCAGCGATCCTGCATTCAACCGTGTCCGGTTACCGGAACGACAATGGAAAATGACGGCAGGCGCACCTTCTATCCCGGCGCCGCTCAACAATTGCTCCATGGGGATATGGCGCGCCTCCCCGATATGCTCCCGCGCATATTCCCCCTCGCCACGGATATCGACCAGCAACGCGCCCTGATCCATCAATCGACGCGCGTCATTCGGAGAAATCACTGGTAATGACATATAAAAAACTCCTGGCAAAATTTCAGATCTGCACACACCTGCCACTTGCGACCGATACCCGGCCATACCGCGACTGCCAGCCGCCCGGCCCATCACACCTGGCCGGCACACGCACCGCAACCCGTTACACAAATGGTGGGAACTCGCTTCGCGGAAAGCGCTCAAAACAATATACTAATTCATATTATATTATTTAATAAATCGTTTTCTGCTAACTATGCACTCAACCGACCCTGCTTTTGCCATGACGCCTGAACAGCTGCGCGGACACGCCGGACAGGCATGCGCGCTGCTCAAAGCATTGGCCAATGAAGACCGCCTCATGCTGCTGTGCCAGATTGCGTCTCGCCAGCGCCTCAATGTCAGCGAACTGGAAAGCGCAACCGGCATCCGCCAACCCACGCTATCCCAGCAGTTGGCCGTCTTGCGGCAGGAGGGACTGGTGGAAACGGAAAAGGAAGGCAAGTATGTTTTCTACAGACTGGCCAACGAAGATGTCGTAAGCATTATGCAGACACTCTGGAACATTTATTGCGCGCCCACGGCATCTTCCGATCCACACCGCACATAAAAAACCCTAGCCCCTGATCCGCACAGGTTTGCGTGCTGCCCTGCCGCCCGGCTCGCATGCAAGATGCAGGCCACGAACAACGCCCTGCCTGCGACTCAGGCAGGCAACTGCCGCCAGCCTGGTATCAGCCAAACATCCTCCAGGTTCCGAGCAGGCCTTGGCAGGCTGAAACGCCAGGGCGCTGCGGTGCCAGCACAGGTACTGCGTTCAAAACATAAATTAAGACTAATATAATAGTGGCATGCCTGCGCGGAAACGCAAAAAGGCCAGCTTGCGCTGGCCTTTTTGCTTTCTTCTTTTTATAGGGTACTGCCTGGTTTTATGATTTTTATATTTACCGGATCACGCCGGTTCGCTGCCCATGCAGGGCATGTCTCCTCACCTGCATGGACGCAATTGTGCACGATGACAGTGCAGGATGCACTAGGGGAATGCCCTAGATAGGGTCACTACTAGGGTGCGAAATTCATAGAGGCTATCGCCATGCGCACACACTTTTCCGACATTCTCCCGCAGGGGGTTCAGCCAGGCGCCATGCGGTTCAGCGGCAGCATGCATGGATCGCATAACCCGGCTCATCCCCTTGCATGGTGACCCACTGCCCGATCCTGAGCACCATTATGGTGCATCCATGATGTCATGGCATTGCCACATGAATTCAATATGCTGGGCGGCGCACCCTGCGCTGCTCGTCATTTGCCCCTGCCTAACTGCTGTTTTCTCATTGGACTTTCCAGACCGAGGTTTTTCCCATGAACGATTCTTCCCGCACTCCGTCCCTGGACGATACTGCCCGCCGCATGCGAGCCGACTTCATCGACAGCCTGGATGAAGAGCTGGAGATGGAGCTGGACGACGAGCGCCTGGCCCATTTTGCCGACCTGCTGCCAGGCGCCGACAAGGGCGACGAAGATGAAATGGATCGCCGGCTTTATTTCCGCGAACTGCTGCGCCTGCAAGGTGAGCTGGTCAAGCTGCAGGACTGGGTCGTCCACAAGAAGCTGAAGATTGTCGTGCTCTTCGAAGGACGCGATGCTGCCGGCAAGGGCGGCACCATCAAACGCATCACCCAGCGCCTCAACCCGCGTATCTGTCGCGTGGCCGCCCTGCCCGCCCCCAGCGAACGGGAGCGTTCACAATGGTACTTCCAGCGCTATGTGCAGCATCTGCCCGCCGGCGGCGAGATCGTGCTGTTCGACCGCAGCTGGTACAACCGGGCGGGCGTCGAACGTGTGATGGGCTTCTGCACGGACGACGAATATGAGGAATTCTTCAACAGCGTCAGCGAGTTCGAAAAGATGCTGGTGCGCTCCGGCATCGTCCTCATCAAATACTGGTTCTCGATTACCGACGACGAACAGCACCGCCGCTTCCTGATGCGCATCCACGATCCGCTCAAGCAGTGGAAGCTGTCGCCAATGGACCTGGAATCCCGGCGCCGCTGGGAAGACTACACCAAGGCCAAGGAGACCATGCTGGAACGCTCGCACATTCCGGAAGCGCCCTGGTGGATCGTCGAAGGCGTGGACAAGAAACGCGCGCGGCTCAACTGCATCAACCATCTGCTGGGGCAAATCCCCTACCAGACGGTACCGCACGAAGAAATCGCGCTGCCCCCGCGCATCCATCACCCCGACTACATCCGCCACCCGGTACCCAAGGATATGTACGTCCCGGAAATCTATTGAACCACGGCCTCACGCCGCACCGTTCAAAGCGTCCGTATCTGCGCCAGCAGCTCGTCCGGGCTGCCATAGACAGCCGTGGACGGCAGCAACTGCATGGTTGCGTCCACCTCCAGCAGCAACGTCGGCACCCCACGCGCATGGGCCGCCTGCATCAACCGGCGCGCATGCTGCGTGCGCGCCTGCAAGGCTTGCACCAAGGCCAGGTCGGGTTCCGCCAACGCGGCGGCCGCCTGCTCCAGCCCCATCTCGCCCAGCAAGCTGACCAGCGAGTCGGTGCGGGTGATATCACGCCCATCGACATAACGGGCCAGCTGGATCGCCTTGAGGGCTTCCAGTTCGCGCTCGGGTGTGCGCTGGTGGACGGCCTGCAAGGCCAGCGTCGCCGCGCCGCTGTCGAACATACCGCCCGCTTCCAGTACCTGCCGACGATAGGCCTCGGTAAAGCGCTGCCCGGTCAACTGTTCGATACGCTGGTCATTCGACCACGCATATGCGGCAAACTCCGTATCCATGACGCGCGCGCCCGGCCCGGAAAACAGACCGGTCGGCCATAACGCCAGCGTCAGGCCCGGTTCCGACTGCGCCTTGCCCATGAAGGCCGACGCGCCATAACACCATCCGCAGAGCGGATCGAACAGGTAATGCAGTGTTTTTTCTTTGACGGACATTTTTATGCTCCAGGCCGGGGGGCGCTGCCCCCAGGCCAGCAAAGTTCAGAACATGGTGTTGCGGTTGGCGGCGTCGGCAGGTACTTCCTGTATGACATCCCAGTGTTCAACAATGCGACCATCCTGCACCCGGAAGATGTCAATGACAGCCTGTCCGCGATCCTGTTCGCCATTGGTCGAATGCACATGCAGGTAAACCAGATCGCCATCGGCAGCGCTGCGGACAATACGCGCCTGTGATTGCGGGTTCTCCTGGAAATAGCCTGTGAAAAAGCCCACAAATGGCGCCTTGCCATCGGGCACCGCCGGATTGTGCTGAATATAGTCTTCCGCCACGACGGCTGCCGCCGCGACCGTGTCATGCTGGTTGAAGAAACGTTCGTAGAAATCGACGACCAGGCGGCGGTTGGCGTCCTCCTGGGCCAGATTCCGGGCAGCGGTGTGCTGCACCACCGGTTTGTTTGCAGAGGCCGGAGCGGCCGATGCGCTGGCTGCTGCCGATTGCGTTGCAGCAGCCAGTGCACTCATGGAAAACAGAACAGCGCCCAGGAGGGCATGACGGAAATTGAGGGACATGGAAACTCCTTATCGTCCTTGTCGCTGCCCGTTGCATCAATGCGCGGGCAAGGTTGCGCAATAGGCATAAACAGTTAGGCACAATCGGTTGGCTGGGATCGGGGCACGCCCATGGCGTCCCGCCGCCGGTCTGTCTTGCGCCTCTCGGCGAGCATCAATGGTCTATAAAATAGACCAATAAAACGCATACTACCCTTACTGTCTGACGCCGACAAGAAGTCACACCGGCGTGACTACCCCGCGGCAAACCCAGGCATCCAATCCGCAACCGTTGCACAGCAAGCGCCCTGCCTGCTCCCTGCGCGGCATGCCCGCATCGCGCAGGCGGCCTGAACGGATATTGCCTGGATGAACCGGACACGAGCGGCGATGGAACCTGAATCCCGCCATCCCGGGCGCCAACCCGCTGACGCAGTGACAACGGCACCAGCCTCGGCCCAGGCCTTGCTCCAGACTTCAAAAAAAAACGGTCGCGCCGGATTTCTCCTGCACGACCGCTCTACGCCCAGGCTGAATGCCCGGAAGTCCAGCAAGCGCCATGCCCTGACGGGCCGACGCCTGCGCACATTGTTTACATGTTGTCGATCATGACCTTGCCGAAGCCCGAGCACGATACCTGGGCAGCCCCTTCGAGCTGACGCGCGAAATCGTAGGTCACATGCTTGGAAAGAATGGCCTTTTCCATGCTGGAGACGATCAACGCGGCAGCTTCCACCCAGCCCAGGTGGCGCAGCATCATCGCCGCCGCCAGGATTTCCGAACCGGGATTCACATAATCCTTGCCCGCGTAGCGCGGCGCCGTGCCGTGCGTGACCTCGAACAAGGCGGTGGTATCGGACAGGTTGGCGCTGGGAGCAATCCCGACAGCGCCGACCTGTGCGGTCAACGCATCGGAAATGTAGTCGCCGTTCAGGTTTAGCGTGGCGATGACATCGTATTCCGCCGGGCGGCGCAGGCTGCGCTGCAGGAAGGCATCCGCCACCACATCCTTGACGATGATCTCGCGGCCCGTCTTGGGATTGCGGAACTTGCACCACGGCCCGCCATCAATAGGCTTGGCATCGAATTCGCGGCGCAACAGTTCATAGCCCCAATCACGGAAACTGCCCTCCGTGAACTTCATGATATTGCCTTTGTGCACCAGCGTGATCGAGCTGCGATCGTGGTCTATGGCATATTGCGCCGCCTTGCGTACCAGGCGCTCGGTGCCTTCGCGCGAGACCACCTTCACCGCCAGCGACGCCGTCTCCGGGAAACGGATCTTGCTGCCCGCGCCCAAACGGTTACGCAGGAATTCGATCAGTTCCTTGGCTTGCTCGGACTCGGCCTGGAATTCAATCCCGGCATAAATGTCCTCGGAATTCTCGCGGAAGATGACCACATCCGTCTTTTCCGGCTCGCGCACCGGTGCCGGCACGCCCTTGAAATAGGCCACGGGACGCAGGCAGACGTAGAGATCGAGCCGCTGGCGCATCGCCACGTTCAACGACCGGATACCGCCACCCACAGGCGCCGCCAGCGGCCCCTTGATCGACACGACATACTCGCGCAACGCCTCCAGGGTTTCATCCGGCAACAGCATGTCCGGCCCATAGACCCGTGTTGCCTTGGCCCCCGCATACACTTCCATCCAGTGTATGGCGCGCTTGCCGCCATAGGCTTTCTCGACGGCAGCGGCCACGACCGACTGCATGACAGGGGTAATATCCACGCCCACGCCATCGCCCTCGATGAAGGGAATGATGACCTGATCGGGAACATTCAGCGAGCCATCGCGATTGACTGTAATTTTCTGGCCCTGCTCTGGAACCTTGATGTGCTGGAAAGACATAGGCGCTCGTATGCTTGGTTCGATGCTTGTGCGACACTGCCGGCCATCCGGACGACCCCCAAGGCCGTACCTTCCCTCCTGTGCGCCGCAAGCGGCGTGGCCAGGCAGAATGATCGCTGATTTTATCCTGCATCCGCCGATTGCGCCGTCAACCGCGGCGCCATGGCGACCCCGGTGCACAAAGGACACATTCCCTCACCATAAAGAAGACTGACTCTGCCATCGGACTGACCCATCTGACTGGCACAATTCAGGTCGTTCCAGGCTGCGATCACCTTGACCGGCCATCACTGCATGCCTGTCGCCCGGGCAAGGAAAAAAATATGAGCGCCACCCCGGCAGAACGCCTGCCCATCAACGCCTACGCAACCGTACAAAACCTGCCTGCCCTGGATTTTCCCCACGAGATGCTGGGTTGCCGTGGATTGGACGACCCGGAGCTGGCGCCGCACCTGCAAGGCTTCGTCGGCTATGTCATGAACCGGGGGGATGGCAACATGAGCGCGCGGCGCTACCATCTGTGGCGCCATATCCAGCGTGTCGGCCAGCAGGCCAGTTTCACCATCGACAGCAGCGACAGCCATGCGCTGGCCGGCATGCAGGAATGGGCCTACCGCGCCAATGCCATCCTGTTCCTGCCCGATGGCTCGGTGCGCGACCCGGCCCTGCGTATTCTGATGGCAGCCGATGGCGAAGCCGACGACGAAGCGCGGCTGCCCTATCCGCCTGACGCCCTGCAGCGGCGCGCCCGCACCCTCGCCCTGCTGGAACAGGCGCGCCCCGCGCCGCCTGCCGGCATGCCGCCCTCGTTGGGCGTGGACGAGGCCGCCCTGCCCGCCGCCGCGCAGGTCGTGCAGCGCGCCATGGCCTTGTTCTGCGTCGCGGCGCACGCCGAGGCCATGCTCAATGGCGACTTCGGCTTCGCAGCCATCATGCGCGCCCGCAACCCCGACGGCGTCGCGGCCCTCAGCCCCCTGGAAAGCGAATTCCTGGACGCGACCCCGGACAGTCCGGAAACCGCCTCGGCCCAGGCTGAAACCGCCAACAATCTGGTGTGGCGCTACGAAGCGCTGCGGATCCTGCTCTGGGCGCTCTCACTGGCCGAGATGGATCCGGCAGAGGCCACTTCGGCAGCACAACCGCAGGCCTTGTCGCACACCGTGCTGCGCCTGGCCGAGGATGCCGCGTTCCGCCAGGCCGCGTGCCTGCGGCCTACCGATGAAATTCTGGATGCGCTGGACATCGTCTGGCGCCAGCACTGGATCGTCCGTCAGGCCGGAAAGCAGAATATTGCGCCGGCAGGCATCAATGGCGACATCGTGATGGAACGCCACCATGCCCTGAACTGGCTGACCGGCTTCCAGAATGATGCGGGCACCCCTTGGGACGACATCGACACGCCCACCTGAACGCCCCGTAAGCCGCGCCGTGCTTGAACCATAGGCTTCAATGCGTGGCGAGAACAACACAACTTGTCAAGCACTAGCCCACCGTAGTAGAATAGCCGTCTTTACGAGACACGATTTGTGTCCCGAGCCGTATTTTTGAGCTGGCGCCTCATCCCTGACCCTTATGGGTCCTGCTGGCGCCCCCGCGAATGCGGTGCTGTAGCGCGATCACCGCGCCATGACAGCGCACAACGGGTTTTTATATTCAACAGACGCCTGCAGCCTGGCCACCATGGCGGGGCGACCAGCCTGAAACATGGTTGGCAGCGACATTTATTGACTAGAGGTGCAACCATGGCACGCGTATGCCAAGTGACCGGCAAGGGCCCAGCGGTGGGCAACAACGTTTCGCACGCGAACAACAAGACCAAACGCCGTTTCCTGCCCAACCTGCAATCGCGCCGGTTCTGGGTTGAAAGCGAGAACCGCTGGGTTCGTCTGCGCGTTTCCGCCAGCGCCCTGCGTACCATCGACAAGCACGGTATCGACGCCGTTCTGGCCGACATGCGTGCCCGCGGCCAAGCCGCCTAAGCAGCCAAGCTGCATTTCACTAGGAGCTCACCATGGCCAAAGGTATTCGCGAAAAGATCAAGCTGGAATCCACTGCCGGCACCGGTCACTTCTACACGACCAGCAAAAACAAGCGCAACATGCCCGAGAAGATGCTGATCAAGAAGTTCGATCCCGTCGCTCGCAAGCACGTGGACTACAAGGAAACCAAGCTGAAGTAAGCCTCTGCGCTACGCCAGCCTGAAAGGCCCTGTTTTTGCAGGGCCTTTTCCTTTTCTGCTGCCTGATTCTGCCGCCTGATTTTCCACGATATCAGGCGTACGGCGTCCAGTTTCCAGACCGAAAACAAGGGTTATCCCTTATCATTCAGTTTCCCGTCCAGACCCGCACGGGACTTATACTTACATTGATGATAACTCTTGGACGCTGCCATCATGTCCCGACTTCGCCGTCTTGCCCGGAGCCTGCTGCTCGGCTCATCCTTGGCCCTGACCGCCTTCCAGGCTTCAGCCGAAAAGCCGCTACGCATCGGTGAAGTCAATAGCTATAAAGCTATCCCGGCCTTTCTCGAGCCCTACAAACTGGGCTGGGAACTGGCACGAGAGGAAATCAATGCCCGTGGCGGCATCCTGGGTCGCCCGGTGGAAGTCGTCTGGCGTGACGACAATGCCAATCCGGGTGAATCCGTACGTGCCGCCCAGGAACTGCTGTCGCGTGAACGCGTAGAGGTACTGTTCGGCGGCTTTCTATCGCATACCGGACTGGCACTGACGGACTTCGCCCGACAGCGCAAGGTCTTTTTCCTGGCAGCAGAACCCCTGACCGACAAGATTACCTGGGGTAATGGCAACCGCTACACCTTCCGGCTGCGTCCTTCAACCTGGATGCATGTCGCGGCGCTGGCGCCCGAAGCCATCGCCCTGAAGAAAAAACGCTGGGCCATCGTCTATCCCGACTATGAATATGGGCAATCGGCTGTCGCCACATTCAAGGAGATGCTGCGCGCCGCCCAGCCGGATGTCGAGTTCGTGGCTGAAATCGCCACGCCGCTCAATAAGCTCGATGCCGGCCCCGTGGTGCAAGCCTTGGCCGACGCCAAGCCTGACGCCATTTTCAACGTCCTGTTCGCAGCCGACCTGACGCGCTTCGTGCGCGAGGGCAATACCCGAGGCTTGTTTGAAGGCCGCGATGTGGTCTCGGTTCTCTCTGGCGAACCCGAATACCTGGAAGCGCTGGGTGCGGAAACCCCCAAGGGCTGGATTGTGACCGGCTACCCCTGGTATGCCATCGACACCCCGCAGAACCAGGCTTTCGTCAAAGCCTACCAGGAACGCTTCAAGCAGAATCCCAAGGTCGGCTCCGTGGTCGGCTACGCCTCGCTGATGTCGCTGGCCGCTGGTATCGAGAAAGCCGGCAGCACCGATACGGAAGCACTGATCCAGGCCTTTCGCGGCCTTCAACTGGACAGCCCCTACGGCCCCATCGAATATCGCGACCTCGATCACCAATCGACGCTGGGCGTCTATGTAGGCACCACCGATCTCGAAAATGGCGAAGGCGTCATGCGCAATATCCGCTACCTGGATGGCGCCACGCTGCAGCCCAGCGATGAGACCGTCCGCCAACTGAGGACTGCACCGCGATGAGTTTCAGCGGGCTGCTGCTGCAGCTGCTCAACGGCCTGGCCGACGCCAGTGCGCTTTTCCTGGTGGCTGCCGGGCTATCGCTGGTCTTCGGCGTCACCCGCATCGTCAATTTCGCCCACGGCTCGTTCTATATGCTGGGCATGTACCTGGCCGTCAGCCTGACCCGGTATGCGACAAACTGGAGCAGCGGTACCGCCTGGGAAGGAGCTGCCTATTGGCTGGCGCTGCCCCTGGCGGCCCTGGCCATCGGGCTGCTGGGCGGGCTGCTGGAAATCGTGGTCCTGCGCCGTATCTATCGCGCGCCCGAGCTGTTTCAACTCCTGGCCACCTTCGCGTTCGTGCTGCTGCTCGGCGACCTGGCACTGGCCATTTGGGGGCCGGCGGACCAGTTCGCTGCGCGAGCGCCGGGGCTGGGCCATGCCATTGAATTGCTGGGCCGCCGCTTCCCCGCCTATGATCTTTTCCTGATCCTGGCCGGGCCGGCCGTGCTGGGCTTGCTCTGGTTGCTGCAGCAACGCACCCGCTGGGGCATGCTGCTGCGCGCCGCCGCGGAAAACCGCGACATGCTATCCGCCTTGGGCGTGAACCAGGCGCTGCTCTTTACCAGCGCCTTCGTGCTGGGTGCATTTCTCGCCGGCCTGGGTGGCGCGCTGGCTGCCCCCCGCACGCCCGCCACACTCAGCCTGGATATCGAAGTCATCGCCAGCGCCTTTGTCGTAGTGGTCGTCGGCGGCCTGGGTTCCATCCCTGGTGCATTCCTGGCGGCGCTGCTCATCTGCGAAATCAAGGCACTATGCATTTTCATCGGCGACATCACCGTTGCCGGCCAGGTTTTCAGCCTGTCGCGCCTGACCCTGGCAGCCGAGTTCATCGTCATGGCGCTGGTGCTGGTATGGCGCCCCTGGGGCTTGCTGGGCAAACCTCTGCCGCCGCCCGCCCCCGAACGCGGCGCCGCGGCATTGCGGCCTGCCGGCCCGCGCCTGCGGCTGGTTTATCTGGCATTGCTGGCCATCCTCGCGGCCTTGCCGCTGCTCGCCGACACCTGGCCCTATCTGACCATTCTGGGCACGGATATCCTGATCGCCGCCCTGTTTGCCGCCAGCCTGCATTTTCTCATCGGCCCATCCGGCATGCATTCTTTCGGCCACGCCGCCTGGTTCGGCCTGGGCGCCTATGGCGCGGCCTTCGCCGCCATTCACGCAGGCTTGCCCATGGAAGCCGCGCTATTGCTGGGGCCATTGCTGGCGGTACTGGCCGCCTTGCTGTTCGGCTGGTTCTGCGTACGTCTGTCTGGCGTCTATATGGCCATGCTGACCTTGGCTTGCGCACAAATCATTTGGGCGCTGGCCTACCAGTTCGATAGCCTGACGGGCGGCAGCAATGGCCTGATCGGCCTCTGGCCGCCCCCCTGGCTGGATACGCCCCAAGCCTATTACTACCTCAGCCTGGCCGCTTGCGCTCTATGTATTTTCCTGCTGCGCAAGCTGATTTTCTCGCCGCTGGGGCTGGGGCTGCGCGCCACCCGCGACCATAGCGCCCGCGCCCAGGCCCTGGGCATGGACACCCGCAATCTGCAATGGGCCGGCTTTATTGCCGCCGCTTTTTTTGCTGGCATGGCAGGCTCGCTCTACGCCTTTTCCAAAGGCAGCATCGCGCCTGATGTCCTGGCCGTCGGCCGCTCCGTCGATGGCCTGGTGATGGTCATGCTGGGCGGCCTGAACGCGCTGGCAGGGCCGCTGGCCGGCGCCAGCGCCTACACCTGGCTGCACGATACCGTTGCCCGTGTTACCGAATACTGGCATGCGGTGCTGGGCCTCATCATCCTGCTGCTGGTCGTCTTGTTGCCCGGCGGCCTGCTGGGCGCACGCAAGCAGGCCGCGCTTGCGCAGGGAGCTTCGCATGCCTGAACCACTGCCCCCTCCCGAGCTACTCCAAACCTCTGCCGTTCCGCTGTTGCAGGTGAATGGCTTGCGGCAGGTTTTCGGCGGCGTCACCGCGCTTGATGGGATTTCCTTCGATCTGCAAGCAGGTGAAATACTGGCCCTGATCGGCCCCAATGGCGCGGGTAAATCGACCTGCTTCAACATTCTCGGCGGCCAGGCCCGGCCCACTGCCGGCTCCGTCAGATTTGATGGCCAGGAGCTGACGCGACTCAGCCCACAGGCCATATGGCGCCTGGGGATAGGCCGCACATTTCAGACGGCAGCCACCTTTGCCACGCTGAGCGCACAGGAAAACGTCCAGGCTGCGCTGCTGTCACGCGACCACCGCCTGATGCGCCTCTGGCGGCGCGCAGACCGCTACCAGCCCGAAGAAGCGCTTGCCCTGCTGGCGCAAGTCGGGCTGGAAGATCAGGCCGGGCGCCCTGCAGGCGTTCTGACCTACGGCGACGTCAAACGTCTGGAACTGGCGCTAGCGCTGGCCCACGCCCCGCGTTTGCTGCTGATGGATGAACCGGCCGCCGGCATGAACAGCGCAGAGCGCCACGCCCTGATGGATCTGGTTCGTTCGCTGGTCGAACAGCGTCAGCTGGCGGTGCTTTTTACCGAGCACAGCCTGGATGTCGTGTTTCGCCATGCCAGCCGCGTTGCCGTACTGGCCCAGGGCCGCCTGATTGCACTGGACACCCCGAACGCCATTGCAGCAGACCCCCTGGTACGGCGCGCCTATCTGGGTAGCGATAGTTTCCGGCGCAGCGCCGCTGCAAGCTAAGTGCTGCAGTACGGCAAGCGCCATGCCACGCCATGCAACCGCACTTCACCATCTGAAATAATCACCCTGCAAGGCATTGATTTCATACATAAAAAAGACATTCACCATATACGTCGAAATACTTTTCAGGTAAAAAGCCTGAAAGACGTTCGCTGCAATGCAACATGCAGTGGCGATAAGAGTTTCAATCAAGGTGGAGTCAATAATGTCTGATCGCATTTCGCGTCACGGCCTGCGTATTGCGCGGGAACTCGACGAATTCCTTTCCAACGAAGCCTTGCCGGCTGCCGACGTTCAAGCGGATACGTTCTGGGCGGGCTTTGCTGCCATCGTCAACGATCTCACCCCACGCAACCAGCAATTGCTGCTTGAACGCGACCGTCTGCAGCAGCAGTTGGATCAATGGCATGCCCAGCATCCCGGCCCGGTCACCGACACGGCAGCCTACCGCGCGTTTCTGGAGAACATCGGCTATCTGCAGCCCCTGCCCGAGGCCGTGTCTGCCGGCTCGGATGACGTCGATGAAGAAATCGCCCGGCAAGCCGGCCCGCAGCTGGTGGTGCCCGCCAGCAATGCCCGTTACGCCCTGAACGCCGCCAATGCCCGCTGGGGCAGCCTGTATGACGCCCTGTACGGCACGGACGCCATTCCCCGCGAAGCCGGTGCACCCACCAAGGGATATGACCCGGTACGCGGCGCCCAGGTCATTGCCCGTGGCAGGACACTGCTTGACGAAGCCGCCCCCTTGCAGCAAGGCTCACATGCCGAGGCCACGCGCTATCGCATCATCAACGGCCAGTTGCAGATCAGCCTGGGCAGCACCGTCACCGCCCTGCGCGACCCCGGCCAATTGCGTGGCTACCAGGGTCCGGCCGAAGCCCCCCACTCCCTGTTGCTGCAGCACAATGGGCTGCACCTGGAAATCCAGTTCGATGGCGAGCATCCCATTGGCCGCACCGATCCGGCCCACATCAAGGACATCGTGCTGGAAGCGGCGCTCAGCACCATCATCGACTGCGAAGACTCCGTCGCCGCCGTCGATGCCGCCGACAAAACCCAGATCTACCGCAACTGGCTGGGGCTGATTCTGGGCACGCTGACCGAATCGGTCAGCAAGGACGGCAAAACCTTTACTCGCGCCTTGAACCCGGATCGCGAGTACACCACGCCCGAAGGCGGCAAACTGACGCTGCATGGTCGCTCGTTGCTGTTCATCCGCAACGTCGGCCACCTCATGCGCAACCCGGCCATCCTGGACGCACAAGGCGAGGAAATCTTCGAAGGGATTCTGGATGCCGTCGTCACGACGCTGGCCGCCCTGCCCGACCTGCACAGCGGGCGCAATTCCCGCCGCCGCTCCATCTATATCGTGAAGCCGAAAATGCACGGGCCGGCTGAAGTCCGCTTTGCCGATGAGCTTTTCACCCGCGTCGAAGGCCTGTTCGGCTTGCCGCGCAACACCGTCAAGCTTGGCATCATGGATGAAGAGCGCCGTACCAGCGTCAATCTGCTGGCCAGCATCGCTGCAGCGCCCGCCCGCGTGGCCTTCATCAATACCGGTTTCCTGGATCGCACCGGTGATGAAATCCACAGCATCATGAATGCCGGCCCGGTTCTGCGCAAAGGCGACATGAAACACTCGGCCTGGATCCAGGCCTACGAACGCAACAACGTGCTGGCCGGTCTGCATGCCGGCCTAGGCGGCCGGGCGCAGATCGGTAAAGGCATGTGGGCCATGCCTGACCTGATGGCAGCCATGCTAGAACAGAAAATCGCCCATCCCAAGGCTGGCGCCAATACCGCCTGGGTGCCCTCACCCACGGCGGCTGTGCTGCACGCCATTCACTATCACCAGGTCAATGTCCAGGCGGTACAGCGCGAACTGGCGCAAACCGCCTATCTGCAAGTCCGCGATGCATTGCTGGACGATCTGCTGCAGATCCCTGTCGTGGCCAAACCGGACTGGAGCGCCGAAGACATCCAACGGGAACTGGATAACAATGCCCAGGGGATACTGGGCTATGTCGTGCGCTGGGTGGACCAGGGCGTAGGCTGCTCCAAGGTACCGGACATCAACAACATCGGCCTGATGGAAGACCGCGCCACGCTGCGCATTTCAAGCCAGCATATCGCCAACTGGCTGCACCACGGGATTGTCAGTGCGGAACAGGTTGACGCCACGCTGCGCCGCATGGCGGCGGTGGTCGATCAGCAAAATGCAGGGGATCCGCTCTATCGCCCGATGGCAGGCCACTTCGATGCCTCACTGGCCTTCCAGGCCGCCCGCGCCCTGGTCTTTCAGGGCCGTGAACAGCCCAACGGCTACACCGAGCCGCTGCTGCACGCCTATCGGCTGAAGGTCAAGGCGCAAGGTTAAGTCGCGCCCGGGCGCAGCATGGCGGGTGGACTTGCCGGTGCCATCCACCCGCCATGCCGCCCCATCCTGATTCCCCTAAGCAGCGTGCCCTGCCGCCATCCCCTTAGGCCGTGATGACAGCTCGCCGGACGCACGCGACTGCGACCGGCGATACTTCCCTCAGCCCTGGAGTTCCCCGGCCCTTCGTTCCTCTGCCCTCAAGGCAGTTCGGCAGGGTAGCTGTCCAGCGCCAAACGGATCTGGCGGCCGATATCCACGGCGCTCAGATGTGCCTGGATCGCGCCATAGAACACCCCGTCACGCACCACGAACATGGCCGGCAGGTGAAACACCTCGTAGCGTTCCACCAGGCCGCCATTCTCTCCGGCATCCACCCAGGCCAGCCGGGCAACCGGCAGGCGCATGCCAGGCAATTGCCGCCGCGCCACCGCGCAATTGGCGCAGGTCTTGCTATGAAAGACCAGCAGCGTCGTGCCAGCGGCATCCAGCAAAAAACGATCCGCCGTACCGTCGTTCAACTCCGTTTCCGATAAGCCGGTGTCTTCGCGCGAGCCCTCATACCCCTCTTCCACTGCCCGGCCCGGCATGCTGTCACGCCATTCCATATCCCTATTCCTTCGAGGCGCCACTGTCGGCCGCCGCAGTCCCGTCATTTCTGCGCTGCACATCAACGGCGGGCCTTCATACCCGGCCCGCGCGCAGCACTTGCAGGCCACATCGTAGCCTGTCCCCAGGCGCCATGGGACAATGGCGGCTTCCGTTGTTTCGATCGCACGCGCCATCCATGCCTTCCTCTCTGACCACCCTGTCTTTCCTGTGGCCGCTCCTGGCCGGCCTGCTGATCGGCCTGATGGTAGCGACACTCCTGTTGCGCGCCCGCCAACGCCATGCCATCGACAGCGCCTGCCAGGCATTGCAGACGGAACTCAGTGCCGCCCAGGTACGCCAGGAAGCCCGCGAATCAGAAATCATCAGCCTGCATCAGCGCCTGGAAGACCAGACCGAACAAACCGAATATTGGCGCGCCACGCTGGATTCGCTGCGCGGCGAACATGCGACGCTGCAGGAACGCCTGGCGGGCAGGCAGGCGCAACTGGAAGCGGAACGGGAACGGCACGCAGAGAAAATCGCCTTGCTGCAAGACGCGCGCAATACGCTGGCCGATCAGTTCCGCAGCCTGGCCAATGACATCCTGGAAGACAAGAGCCGTCGCTTCACGCAGGCCAACCGCGACAACCTGGATCAGATCCTGCAACCCTTGCGCGAACGGCTACAGGAATTCCGGGGCAAAATCGAAGAAATCCATGGCCAGGACATCGCGCACCATGCCAGCCTGAAAGCCGAGCTGGCACAGCTCAAGGAATTGAACCGGCAAATGAGCGCCGAAGCCCATGGCCTGGCCGTCGCGCTCAAGGGCGAAGCCAAAAAGCAAGGCAACTGGGGGGAACTGGTCCTGGAAAATGTGCTGGAGCGCTCCGGCCTTCAGGACGGGCGCGACTACCGCCGCGAAGTCAGCTTTCAAACCGAAGAGGGCCGCCGCCGCCCTGACGCCATTATCTACCTGCCTCAAGGCAAGCACCTGATCGTCGATGCCAAGGCCTCGCTCAATGCCTACACCCGCTACGTCAACGCCGAAGACCCGGCCGAACGCGCCCTGGCGCTGAAGGAGCACGTGGCGGCAATCGGTAGCCGCATCAAGGAGCTCTCGGATCGTTCCTACTTCCAGCTGCCCGGGCTCAACACCCCGGAAATGGTCTTCATGTTCGTCCCCATCGAATCGGCCTTTGCGGAAGCCATGCGCGCCGACAGCGAATTATTCCAGCGCGCCATTGAAAGCAATGTGCTGGTGACCACCCCCACCACACTGCTATCGAGCCTGAATATCGTGCGCCAGCTTTGGCGTTTCGAAGCCCAGAACATGCACACCATGGAACTGGCCGAGCGCGCCTCCAGCGTCTATCGCAAGCTGGTCGGCTTCCTGGCCAGCATGGAAGAAGTCGGCAAGGCGCTGGACCGCGCCCGCGACGCACACAATACTGCCATCAACCGGCTGGTCACGGGACGCGGCAATCTGATCCAGCAAGCCAATGATTTCCAACGCCTGGGCGTCGCCGTGCAAGGCAATCTGCCCGCCCATCTGGTGCAACGCGCCGCGCTGGAGCTCGAGGAAACTGGGCCCCTATCGGACAACAGCACCGGCGCAGCCTCCCCACCAGACTCAACGCCAGACTGAATCCTCACCATGGCAGACCACACAGTCACCGTGCGCAGAATTGCGGAATTGGGCATCGACATCGTCGAAGCGCAATCCCGGCGGCGTTTTGCCAGGCATATCCATGACGAATTCGGGATAGGCCTGATCGTAACGGGTGCGCAGCGCTCGGCCAGTGGCAGGGGTGACGTCGAGGCCACGGCCGGCGACCTCATTTCAGTCAACCCTGGCGAAGTCCACGACGGCATGCCGATCGGCGACGCAGCACGCCGCTGGCACATGCTGTACTTTGCGCCGCAGCTCATCACTGACACCTTGGCCGATATGGCTGAGGGCAACAGTACACACCCCCATGAGTTCGCCCACCCAGCCTTGCGCAACCCACAGGCAGCGCCACTGTTCGCCAAGCTTTACCAAGCCGTGACACAGACCCACCCTGGCGGCACGCACCTGGCCGTCGAGGAAATGTTGCCACTCTTGCTGGCGCATCTGTTAGATCGGCCCGTGCCCGCACCAGTTGTTGGACAGACGACGGCGATACGCGCCAAAACCATGATAGATGACGCGCCTTCTGCACCAGTTTCCCTCGCAGACCTGGCACGGGAAGCCAATATGAGCCGCTTCCAGCTGGTTCGGGCCTTTTCCCGCCTGACCGGACTCACGCCTCATGCCTATCTGGTGCAACGGCGCATCCAGCAAGTACGGCAGTTCATTGCCCAGGGCATGCCGCTGGCGGATGCCGCGCTGGCTTGCGGCTTTGCCGACCAAAGCCACATGACCCGCTGCTTTGTCCGCTGCTTCGGATTTTCTCCCGGCCAGTACGCCCGCGAGGCCAGATCAGGCTGAATCCCCATTCTGCCCCCATCTGATTCCGGGTGCCGTCGCTCCATTGATGCCCCCCTGCGGCCAGCGCCCTGATCCGCATCGTTCTTCCCGGTCATCTTGATCATTGCGCGTCCATCCGTCTCTGGCCAAAAGCCGGGGCGCACCTGGATGCGTCGTGCGCTGCAATTTTTTTCAAGACGCACTGACTGGCTAGCCACAGACTGACCCCCTGTCAGCCACTTGGAAAAATGCCATGCTATCCCGCACTCTGTCCGTAACACGCTTGCACTTCTCTCATCAGGCGGCGCCATCAAGAATGCCGCAGTGCAGTCTCGACCACGCATCACAGGAATAGATTCTCATGACACCGGAATTCCTCCTGACCTCTCTGATTGTGGTGGCTTCGCCCGGAACGGGCGCCGTTTACACCATTGCCGCCGGCCTGGCGCACGGACGGCGCACCAGCGTCATCGCAGCCTTCGGCTGCACCCTGGGCATCGTGCCGCACATACTGGCTGCCATGACAGGGCTGGCAGCGCTGCTGCACACCAGTGCTCTGGCATTTGAAGTCGTGAAATATCTGGGTGTCGCCTACCTGGTCTGGATGGCCTGGATGACGCTGCAGAACCGGGGCAGCGTACGCATGGACACGGATGACACCCCGCGCTCCCATGGGTCCACCATCCTCTCCGGGATCCTGCTCAATCTGCTGAATCCTAAGCTGTCGATATTTTTTCTTGCCTTTCTCCCCCAGTTCGTCTCGCCGGAGGAAAACAACGCCACCTTGCACATGCTGATCCTGAGCCTGGTATTCATGGCCATGACATTTGCGGTATTCGCACTCTATGGCCTGTTCGCCGCCACGATGCGGCGTCATGTGCTGGAAAGGCCAGCGGTGCTGTCATGGATGCGCAGAACCTTCGCTGCGGCATTCGTACTGCTGGCAGCACGACTGGCCTCCCTGCATCGCTAGCGCAAGCTCAGCCCACCATCCCGCCTGCATTCCCGGCCGCACCGCCCCTATCCATTCACAGGGTGGCATGTAAGTTTTGACTGTCTTGGCGCTGCCCCATAAAATATCTTTAATTAAAGATAGTCAATTTAAAGATAATGCAGCCCCCTAATTTTCAGGCCCCTGTTGCACACGAAGACTCCCCGCCTGCGGCCAGTGACCCTGCCGGCGGGGATTTCGTCGATCTCATCCTGTCACAGTGGCAGCAGCATGCCCCTGGCGCAGACATCTCACCCATGCATGTCACCAGCCGCATCTGGCGGCTGGCTGCCCTGCTGGATCGCGATATGCAGCGCCAGTTTCGTGAGCATTCCCTGCAGATGGGCGACTTCGATGTAGTGGCGGCGCTCTACCGCAGCGGCCCGCCCTATACCCTGCACCCCCAGCAACTCACGGCGCAGTTGCTGTTGACGTCCGGTGCCATGACCTACCGTCTTGATTCCCTGGAAAAACGCGGCCTGATTACCCGTACGCCGAATCCCGACGACCGCCGCAGCATTTTTGTCAGCCTGACGGACAGCGGCCAGGCCACCCTGCGGGCCGCGCTGGACACCTACATGGCAGAAATGAAACGCGTGCTGCATCCGCTAGACGATGCGGAATGCCGCGTACTGGCGACGCTGTTGCGCAAAATCCTGCTGCCCTATGACCGCACATAGCCGCATCGCCACCGCCCGCCGCACCGCCCCTGCCGCTCCGCCCGGCAAGCGCCGCACGGCACGCTGCTCAATTTCCAGACCATCAGGCACGCACTCATGAAACTTCGCCCTGGCCAACTGCTCTGTATTGCCGCCATTCTGCTGGTCGGCCTCAATCTGCGGCCAGCGCTGGCCGTCATCAGCCCATTGATCGAAACCATACGCGCGGCCACCGGCCTGAGCTATCAGGCCATGGGCTGGGTCACCGGCATCCCCATCATGGCCATGGGCGTCCTGGCGCTGGCAGGTTCGAGCGTTTATCGCCTGGGCATGCGGCGCGGTGTTGCCATCGGTATCCTGCTGGTCTTTGTCGCCTGCCTGCTGCGCCTGCTGGCCGCTGACCCGGCCTGGCTGATGGGCAGCGCGCTGCTGGCCGGCATCGGGATCGGCATTACCCAGACCCTGGTACCCGGCTTCATCAAGCAGCATTTCCCCCAGAACATAGACACGCTGATGGCCCTGTATGTCAGCATGATCATGGGCGGCGCGGCCATGTCCGCCGCCGGCACGCCCGTCCTGCTGCATAGCCTGGCGTGGCAACCGGCATTGGCCATGTGGGCCGTACCCGCTCTGCTGGGCCTGGCGCTCTGGCTCTTCGCCACTCGCAGCTTCCGCGACCCGGCACAGGCACCCGCCACGGCGGGCACCCCTGCAAGCACAGCAGTTGCCGGGTCCGCCCAAGCAGCCAGCGCCACGCTGCGCCCCTGGCGCCATGCTCGCGCCTGGCTGCTGGCCGGCCTGTTCTGCGCCTCGGGTAGTTGCTACACGCTGGCCCTGGCCTGGCTGGCGCCCTATTACATCGAGCTGGGCGCAACGCCCCAGCGCGCCGGCCTGTTGTTGGCTGTCCTGACCTTGTTTGAAGTTGCCGCCGGGTTCCTGGTTGCATGGCTCGCACCGCGCAACCCCGACCGCCGCTATCTGCTGGCCGCTTGCACCCTGCTGGCATCGCTGGGTTATGTCATGCTGGCATGGATGCCGCTGACTGCTCCTTGGCTCATCATCGCCATCCTTGGGCTGGGCATAGGTGCGCTCTTCCCGCTGACGCTCATCCTGGCCATGGATCACGCCAGCGTGCCACGCAACGCGGGTGTGCTGGCCGCCTTTGTCCAGGGCATCGGCTATCTGGTCGCCGGCTTGCTGCCTTTTGCCGCCGGCCAGCTGCGCGACAGCCTGGGCAGTCTGGAATCTGCGTGGAGCCTGATGGCGGGTGTGGTGCTGCTCTCGCTGATCCTGATTGCACGCGCATCTCCAGCCAGCGCCAAGGCCTTTGACCGGCATTGCCGCCAAGGTTAGCCGCCCGGCAGCGCATCCCCCTATAATGGATACCTTCTTGCGCGGCCCGCTGGCCGCGCTCATTATTTTCTGAATGACGTGAATATCATGCAGGATCGCTACCAGCCCCTCGTCGTCGAATCCCTGGCCCAGCAAAACTGGCAAGGCCGCGACGCCTATCGTGTCACCGAGCATGCCAAAAATGCTGACGGCTCGGAAAAGCCGAAGTTCTACGCATGCAGCATGCTGCCCTACCCCAGCGGCAAGCTACACATGGGGCACGTGCGCAACTACACCATCAATGACATGATGACGCGCCAGTTGCGCATGCGCGGTTACAACGTCCTGATGCCCATGGGCTGGGATGCATTCGGCATGCCGGCCGAAAATGCCGCCATCAAGTCCAAGGTGCCGCCGGCAAAATGGACTTACGACAACATCGCCTACATGAAGAAGCAGATGAAGGCGATGGGTCTGGCCATCGACTGGTCGCGCGAAATGTGCGCCTGCGACCCGTCGTACTACAAGTGGAACCAGTGGCTGTTCCTGAAGATGCTGGAAAAAGGCATCGCCTACCGCAAGACCCAGATCGTCAACTGGGATCCGGTGGACCAGACCGTGCTGGCCAATGAGCAGGTGGTCGATGGCCGTGGCTGGCGCTCTGGCGCCCCCGTTGAAAAACGCGAAATCCCCGGCTACTACCTGCGCATTACCGATTACGCGGAAGAATTGCACGAAACGCTGGAAAGCGGCCTGCCCGGCTGGCCCGAGCGCGTACGCATCATGCAGGACAACTGGATCGGCAAGAGCCAGGGTGTGCGTTTCGCCTTCACCCACGACATCCGCGATGACAACGGCCAACTGATCCAGGATGGCCGCATGTACGTCTTCACGACGCGTGCCGACACCATCATGGGCGTGACCTTCTGCGCCGTGGCGCCGGAGCATCCGCTGGCCCAGCACGCGGCACGCAACAACCCGGAACTCGCCGCATTCATTGAAAAGACCCGTCTGGGCGGCACGACCGAAGCAGAAATCGCCACACGCGAAAAAGAAGGCCTGCCCACCGGCCTGAATGTGATCCACCCGCTCACTGGCGCGCCCGTGCCGGTGTGGGTCGGCAACTATGTTTTGATGAGCTACGGCGACGGCGCCGTGATGGGTGTGCCGGCCCATGACGAACGTGACTTCGCCTTTGCACTGAAATACCAGTTGCCCATCCGTCAGGTCATCGCACAGGACGGCAAGGAATTCTCCGACCAGGCCTGGCAGGACTGGTATGGCGACAAGCAGGCTGGCCTGACCGTGAACTCCGGCAAGTATGACGGCCTGGCCCATGAAGCCGCCGTTGACGCCGTCGCCAACGACCTGGCCGCGCAAGGCCTGGGTGAAAAACGCATCACCTATCGCCTGCGTGATTGGGGTATCTCGCGCCAGCGCTATTGGGGCACCCCCATCCCCATCATCCATTGCCCGGATTGCGGCCCGGTGCCGGTGCCAGAACAAGACCTGCCGGTCGTACTGCCCGAACACCTGATTCCTGATGGCAGCGGCAACCCGCTGGCCACGGATGCTGCGTTCCTGAAATGCAGCTGCCCCAAGTGCGGCAAGGAATCGCGTCGTGAAACCGACACCATGGACACCTTCGTGGACTCGTCCTGGTACTTCATGCGCTATACCTCGCCCGGCAACGACCAGGCCATGGTGGATGCCCGCAATGATTACTGGATGCCGATGGATCAATACATCGGCGGCATCGAGCACGCTGTGCTGCACCTGCTGTATGCGCGATTCTGGACCCGCGTGATGCGCGACATGGATCTCGTCAAATTCGACGAACCCTTCACCCGCCTGCTGTGCCAGGGCATGGTGCTGAACCACATCTATTCGCGCCGCAACGAGCGTGGCGGCATCGAATACTTCTGGCCGGAAGAAGTCGAAAACACCTACGACGCCAAGGGCTCCATCACCGGCGCCCGCCTGAAGGCCGACGACAGCCACATCGACTACGGCGGCGTGGGCACCATGTCCAAGTCCAAGAACAATGGCGTCGATCCACAATCGTTGATCGACAGCCAGGGTGCGGATACCGCCAGGCTGTTCGTCATGTTCGCCAGCCCGCCCGAGCAAACGCTGGAATGGTCTGATGCCGGCGTCGAAGGCGCCAACCGTTTCCTGCGCCGTCTCTGGACCGTGGCTGCCCGTCTGCAACCGGCCGTGGCGCAGGGCCTGGCGGTCAGCGCACCGGACTGGCAAGGCGCCGACAAGGCGGTGAAAGAACTGCGCCGCGAAATCTATACGCTGCTCAAGCAGGCCGACTACGATTACAGCCGTATCCAATACAACACGGTTGTGTCAGCCTGCATGAAGATGCTGAATGTCATCGACGACGTCAGCCTTCCTGACAGCCCGGCGGCACAGGCCGCACAGGCCGAAGTCCTGGGCATCCTGATCCGCGTGCTCTATCCGGTGGTACCGCACATCACCTGGAACCTGTGGAACGAGCTGGGCTACGCCGAACGCATGGGCGACCTGCTGGATGCCCCCTGGCCCGTTCTCGATGAAGCAGCACTGGTAGCTGACGAAATCGAGTTCATGCTGCAGGTCAACGGCAAGCTGCGTGGTAGCCTCAGCGTGCCCAACGGCTCCAGCAAGGAAGCCATTGAGCAGGCGGCAGTCAGCCACGAGGCCGTTGTCCGCTTCCTGGAAGGCCGCCCGCCCAAGCGCGTCATTGTCGTGCCCGGCAAGCTGGTCAACGTCGTCGGCTGATAACCCGAGGAGAAGCCGCATGTCCCGATCCCTGCGCATCCTGGCCGCCATGGCAATCATGCTGACGCTGGGCGCATGCGGCTTCACGCTGCGCGGCGTCTCGCCGCTGCCGTTCGATAGCCTTTACATCAATATCCCGGAAAACTCCCGCTTCGGTTCCAACCTGCGGCGGGCGCTGCAGGCTGCCTCGCCCAACACCCGGCTGGTTGATAGTGCCGACAAGGCGGCAGCCAGCCTGATAGAAGTCAGCCAATCCCGCACGCAGCGCGAAGTCAGCCTGACCCCGCAAGGCCGCGTGGAAGAATATGAACTCATCCTGAGCTATGTGTTCCGGCTGACGACGGCCAGCGGCGACATCCTGCTGCCCGACACCACGCTGACCACCAGCCGCGACCTGCCCTATGAAGAACAGCTGGTTCAGGCCAAGCAAAGCGAAATGGACACGCTCTTCAACAGCATGGAGCAAAGCCTGGTGGAACGCCTGCTGCGACGCCTGACGGCACCGGACGTCGCGGAGGCCTTTGAAGCCTATCAAAAAGAAAACGCGGAATCGCTGCCTGCCCCTGCCGGGGCTGGCCGTCGCGCTCCCATTCCGCAGCACTGAAGCGCTGCCGCGCCCGGCATAGTCATGGACGTCTCCCATCTGCGCCAGCAACTGGCCCGCCAACCGGACAGCCTGTCCCCCATCTATATCGTGGCTGGCGATGAAACCCTGCTGGTCATGGAAACCGTCGATCTGCTGCGCCAGGCCGCCCGTGCCGCCGGCTACACCGACCGGACCTCCCTGGTCGTGGACGCCCGCAGCGACTGGTCACAGATCGAAGCGTCCACCCGCAGCATTTCGCTGTTCGGCGACCGCCAGTTGCTGGAACTCAAGCTGCCCACCGGCAAACCCGGCAAACCCGGCGCAGATGCGCTGCAACGCATGGCTGAACAGGCCGGCGGCCAGGCCCTGCCCGATGCCCTCATCATTCTTGCCCTGCCACGCCTGGACAAAACCCTGCGCGACAGCAAATGGCTGCAGGCCTTGTCCCATAACGGCACATTGATAGAAATCCCCAATGTGGATCTGCCACGCCTGCCGGGCTGGATCGGCGAACGGCTGGCGGCGCAGAACCAAAGCGTGGACAAGGACACGCGCCAATGGCTGGCCGAAAAAGTGGAAGGCAACCTCCTGGCCGCCCACCAGGAAATCCTGAAGCTCGGCCTGCTGTTTCCCGAGGGCGAACTGACTGCGGAACAGGTGCAGTCAGCCGTGCTGAACGTCGCGCGCTACAACATTTTCGGTCTGCGTGATGCCATGCTGGCTGGCGACCCGGCACGCGTTACCCGTATCCTGGACGGCCTGCGCGCTGAAGGCGAAGCCCTGCCGCTGGTGCTTTGGGCCGTCGGCGAGGAAGTCCGCCTGCTGGCCAGGCTTGCTCAGGCCCGCGCCGCCGGTCAGGATCTCAACGCCCTGCTGCGCAAAATGCGTATTTTCGGTGATCACGAACGCCTGGCCCGGCAAGCGCTGGGACGCATCCCGCCACGCATCTGGCCTGCCGCCGTACAGCATGCGCACGACATAGACCGGCTCATCAAAGGACTGCGTACCGAAGGAAGGATGCAAGATCCCTGGGAAGAAATGCTGCGCTTGGCATTGCGTCTGTCACTGCCCGCCAGAGCCGGATAGAATGGCGCATAGCCCTCCTTTTTTCTCTGCCCCATGACCACCGATACGCTTTTTACCGCCATGCAGGAGCTGGGCCGGCGTGCCCGCTCTGCTTCGCGCCACATGATGCGTGCCAGCAGCCAGGCCAAGAACGATGCCCTGCGCGGCATGGCTCAGGCCTTGCATGAGCAGCGCGAGGCCATTCTGGCCGCCAATGCCCTGGATCTGCAAGCGGCAATCGACAACCAGCTGCAACCTTCACTGGTGGATAGGCTGCGGATTTCCGAAAAAACGCTGGGCCTGATGGCCACCGGTCTGGAACAGATCGCTGCCATGCCGGATCCGGTCGGCAGCCTGTCGCCCACGACCCAGCGTCCCAACGGCATGCGCATCGCCAAGATGCGCGTGCCGCTGGGCGTGATCGGCATCATCTATGAATCGCGTCCCAATGTCACCATCGACGCAGCCGCGCTGTGCCTGAAATCCGGCAATGCCGCGATTCTGCGCGGCGGCAAGGAAGCGCTGCATTCGAATATCGCGCTGGGCGCAGTCGTGCGCCATGGTTTATCCGCCGCAGGCCTGCCGGCTGAAGCCGTACAGGTCGTGGAGACAACGGATCGTGCTGCCGTCGGCCATCTGGTCACCATGACCGAATACGTCGATGTCATCGTGCCGCGTGGCGGCAAAAGCCTGGTGGCCCGCTTGTCGGCCGAGGCACGGGTGCCCATGATCAAGCATCTGGACGGCAACTGCCATGTCTATGTGGACCAGCACGCCGACCTGGAAACCGCGCACCGCGTCGCCTTCAATGCCAAGACCTACCGCTATGGCGTCTGTGGCACGATGGAGACCCTGCTGGTGCATCAGGCCATCGCCGAACGTTTCCTGCCTGGCCTGGCACGCGCCTTCCAGGAACATGGCGTAGAACTGCGTGGCTGTGAGCGTACCCGCGCGCTGGTTCCAAGCGCCCTGGCAGCGACCAACGAAGACTGGGCAACCGAATACCTGGCTCCCATTCTCGCCATCCGCATCGTGGACAGCATTGACGAAGCCATGGAGCATATTGCCACCTGGAGCTCGGGCCATACGGAAAGCATCGTGACGGAAGCCCTGCGTGAAGCCCAGCGCTTCCAGCGAGAAGTGGATTCCAGCTCGGTGTATGTCAATCTGCCCACGGTATTCGCAGACGGTTTCGAGTATGGTCTGGGTGCAGAAATCGGCATTTCCACCAACCGTTTGCATGCCCGCGGCCCGGTGGGCCTGGAAGGCCTGACCACAGAAAAATGGGTCTTGACGGGTGAAGGCCAGCTGCGCGGTTGATGCCGTGCAGCCGCATGACCGTCCTGCCCCATGCATGCGGTGACACTCGCTGATGCGATGGCACCGCGCCAGACACACGGCCTGCCGCGCAGCTTGCGGCAGGCTCGCCCCCGCAGGGGGTTCCTGTATTGAGGGAACGCTAACTTCGTTCTCCCGCCGATACCTATCGGCCTTGACGTTCCCCGGTCACCACCGGGTCATTTTCTTCTTATTGCGCGGCCTGCCGCCACACCCATGTCATCCAACGATTCCGCTCCTCCCCGCAAGACCCTGAGTATTACGGCCCGCCCGGCCGCGCCATCGGCCCAGAAAAAAGATACGCCCAGCATGCGCTCCGGCAGCCGTGCCCGCGTACACAAGGAGCGGCTGCGCACTCAGGATGACAACCAGAAACCCGGTGCTGGCGAGCGCCGCGACGGTGAATTCAAGCCGCGCGGGGAGTTCCGCGAACGCCGTGAAGGCAATTTCGCGCCGCGTGAGCGTCGTGAGGGCGAATTCTCGTCCCGCCCGCCGCGCCGCGATGGCGAATTCAAGCCACGCGGGGAATTCCGCGAACGCCGTGAAGGCAATTTNGCACCCCGTGAGCGTCGTGAGGGCGANTTCTCGTCCCGCCCGCCNCGCCGNGATGGCGAGTTCNAGCCGCGCGGGGAATTCCGCGANCGCNGNGAAGGCAACTTCGNGCCGCGTGAACGCCGTGAAGGCGAATTCGCGNNNCGNGANCGNCGTGAAGGCGANTTCNCGTCCCGCCCGCCGCGCCGCGATGGCGAGTTCAAGCCGCGCGGGGAATTCCGCGAGCGCCGCGAAGGCAATTTCGCGCCGCGTGAACGCAATGATGGTGGTTTTCAAGCCCGTAGCAGCAATATTGGCGCAGGCGCCCAAACCCGTGAATCTTCGGTTTTCAAGGTATTCGCGTCTTGCCCGCAAGGCCTGGAAGCCGCGCTGGAAGCCGAACTGCAGGCACTGGATTTCGCCGAAGTCCGCCAAGGGCGCGCCGGTTGCCATTTCGAGGCCGACTGGCGTGGCGTCATGCGCGCCAACCTGTACTCCCGCCTGGCCACCCGGGTGCTGATTCAACTGGCCCAGGCGCCGGTACAGACCGAGGATGACATCCTGGCCCTGTCCGCGGAGACCGAATGGGAACAATGGTTCGGCCCGGAGCACCGCCTGCGCGTCGATACCTCGGCTATCCGCAGCCCCATGCAAAGCTTGCAGTACTGCAATCTGCGCGTAAAAGATGGCATCTGCGACCGGCTGCGCGCCCGTGAGGGCGCACGCCCCGATATCGACACGGTGCGCCCGGATGCCCGCGTTCATCTTTTCCTGTCGGAAGACACTGCAACGCTTTACCTGGACACCTCCGGCGAATCGCTGTTCAAGCGCGGCTGGCGCTATGACAAGGGTGCTGCCCCGCTGCGTGAAAATCTGGCGGCGGGCTTGCTTGCCCTGTCCGATTGGGATCCGTCCGCGGCCCTGCTGGATCCTTTCTGCGGCAGCGGCACCATCCTCATTGAAGCCGCCTGGATCGCCCTGGGTGTGCCACCGGGCATGAACCGGCCTTTCGGTTTCGAGCGCCTGCGCGACTACGACCCCTATCAACTGGGCCAATTGCGCCAGGAAGCGCAAGCAGCCATTCTGCCGTCACTGGATGCGCCGCTGGTAGGCGTGGATCTTGATCCGGCCGTCATTGCCGCGGCACGCAGCAATGCCGAGCGCGCCCGCCTTGGCCCGGATGCCATCCGCTTCGAAGTGGGCGATGCCCGCCATTTCGCGCCCCCGGCGGAAAGCGGCTGGATTGTCACCAACCCGCCTTATGGCGAACGGCTGGACGAGCACGAAGATGTGCTGTGGCAGGAATGGGCCAGCCATCTCAAACATAGTTATGCCGGCTGGCGTCTGAATGTCATTTCCAATGACATGTCCCTGCCCCAGGCGCTGCGCCTGAAAGCATCGCGTCGCCAACCCATCTTCAACGGCTCGCTGGAATGTCGTCTGTTCTCCTTCGATCTGGTCGAAGGCTCCAACCGTAGCTGATCACGCTACGTCTGCGCGCCACCGTTCCGGTGGCGCGCAGTCCACCTGCACACACGGCAAACGCTCAGCCCCCCTGAAACACCAGGAAACGCGCTGAGCCCCTCCCGCCGACCACGAGATCCGACCGTTCGGTCACAAACGCGTCATCCCGCCATGTTTCCATGTTGGCAATGCCATCGCACGGGAGCCGCCATGACCACCTCGCCTCATTCAGATGCCCAGGCCGGACAAGATCCAGAGCCTGCGGAAACCGGCGGCAAAACGGTCAAGCGCTGGCGTACGCTGTGGATCTCGGACCTGCATCTGGGCTCATCGGGCTGCAAGGCCAATTTCCTGCTCGACTTCCTCGAATACAACGAAACCCAGACGCTCTACCTGGTCGGCGATATCATCGACGGCTGGCAGCTGCGGCGTCACTGGCACTGGCCTCGTGCGCACAATGATGTGGTGCAAAAGATACTGCGCCTGTCACGCAATGGCACACGGGTGTATTTCATTCCGGGCAACCATGATGAATTCGCCCGGCAATTCCTGGGCTATGCCTTCGGCGACATCGAAATCCACGACGAAATCGAACATCTCACCGCTGACAAACGCCGCTTTCTGGTGATGCACGGCGACCGCTTCGATGCGGTCATCCAGCATGGAAAATGGCTGGCCTATCTGGGCGACCGTCTCTATACCTGCGCCATCTGGCTCAATAATCACTACAACCGGTTTCGCCACCGGCGCGGCCTGCACTACTGGTCGCTGTCCCAGTACCTGAAACACAAAGTCAAGAATGCCGTGTCCTACATCACGGATTTCGAAGAAGCCCTGGCCGGAGAAGCCCGCCGCCGCGGCATGCACGGCATCATCTGCGGCCATATCCACAAGCCGGAAATGCGTGATATCGACGGCATCCTCTATTGCAACGATGGCGATTGGGTAGAAAGCCTGTCTGCCCTGACAGAAGACCATGACGGCAAGCTGTCCTTGATTGACTGGTCTGTCTATGCCAACCTGCATACGCGCCACCCGGCCGCATCGCACCAACCGGTTTCGCTGCCCGCCCTGCCCTCGGCCCTGAGCCGGAAAAGCAAAACCACCGGCCTGCGAGCGTCGGGGAAAACACGCTAAAGCGATCAGGCATATTGCGCAAACCTTCGCCCTGGTTCATGCTTATGGCGTGAAAGCATACCGACGCAGACATTTGTGCACGATTTGCCTGCATGTTCACTACATGCGGGTAGATCGTCACGAGCTGGCGTCTTCCCTGTCCACGGGCCTATGAACGACCAATATTCGCAGCTTTACGAATCCTTCCGGTGGTTATTGCCTGCACAGTTCAATCTGGCGCAGCCCTGTTGCGTCCAATGGTCGATCAGTCCGTCAGATGCCCGTCGCGTGGCGCTGGTCGTGGAAAAAAGCGAGGGTGATGCTACCACCTGGCAGTATGGTCAACTGCAGAATATTTCCAGCCGCCTGGCTGGCGGCCTGGCGCGCATGGGCGTGCAAAGGGGCGACCGCGTCGCGCTGCTGCTGTCTGATCCTGCCTACCTGGTCATTGCCTCCCTGGCCGCCTGGACCCTGGGCGCCATCGTCATGCCGCTTTCCTCCCGCATGCCGCCCACGCAGCTGGCCCAGCGCCTGCGGCAATCCGCCCCCCGCGCGGTACTGCTCGACGACGCCGTGCTCGCCGCCTACTTGGCCGAACGTGCGCGTCTGCCGGCAGGCACGCGCCTGGTGGGCCAGGGCATGGACAGCGAACACTGCATTGCCTGGAAAGGATTGCTTGCGCGCCAGCCCAACGGCCTGCAGCCTGTGCCGCTGCCACCGGATGCGCCGGCGCTCCTGCACTTCCCCCTGGATGCCGGCCCGCAGCACGCGGGCGTCCTGCTGCCGCACAGCGCGCTGATCGGCAATCTGCCTGCATTCGTTGCCTCGCTGGACTGGTTCCCGCGCGGCAAGGATCGCCTCTGGATTGCAGCCAACTGGGCGCAAGCCGATGTGCTGCTGGGTGCTGTCCTGCCCGCGCTGTATTTCGGCGCCACTGCCATTGCCATCACGCAGCCGCCCGATGCCGCATCGCTGCTGTCGCGCCTGTATCGCCTGCGCATCAGTGACATGGTAGCCACCCAGGATACCCTGCGTGAATTCTGTGCTCCCGGCCACCCGCCCCTGCCGCTGGCCAGCCTTAACGCCATTGCAGCGATCGTGACCGATGCCTGTCGGGAAACCGATATGCAGCGCTGCCAGGAACTGCTGGGCCGCCGGCCCAATGCCGTCTATGGCGCGCATGGCATGTATGGCCTGGCTGGCGACAGCGGAGAAAAATGGCCGGTCTCCGATCACAGTCCCGGCCGCGCCTACCCTGGGCATTATCTGGCGGCGGTGGATGATGCCGACAACGAACTCCCCCCAGGCGTTCAGGGAGAACTGGCGTTGCGACAATATGACCGCCACGGCCACCCCGACCCGCTTTTTCCCGTCGGTATCTGGCAACAGGGGGAAATCCAGCCCGCGCCAGCCACCTGGATGCGCACAGGCCTGCAGGCAGCACTCGACAACGAAGGTCGTATTCTGCCCCAGCCGCCGCTCGTCATGGAGAAACACCATGGTGCCGGCCGCAGCAGCAAACCGGTGGCGTCCCGCCCTAACAACCGGCCGACCGCTCCGGCAGCCTTGCGTGTCCGCCGGGCCACAAACACCACGGCCTGACTCCCCCCGACCGACTATGCCTGTTTATCAGCTGGATGATCTGACACCCCGCATCGACCCGGATGCCTATCTCTTCGAGAATGCCGTCGTCATTGGCGACGTCACCATCCATGCAGGCGCCGGCCTCTGGCCCGGCACGATTCTGCGTGGCGACAGCGCTCCCATTGTCGTCGGCGCCAACAGCAATATTCAGGATGGCTGTATCCTGCACGCCGATCCAGGCTTTCCCATGACGGTCGAAGCCAATGTCACAGTCGGCCACCAGGCCATGCTGCATGGCTGTACCGTCGGCAGCGGCAGCCTGGTGGGAATCCAGGCCGTCATCCTCAATGGCGCCGTGATCGGCCGGGACTGCCTGATCGGTGCGGGCGCGCTGGTGCCCGAAGGACGCCAGATTCCCGACCGATCACTCGTCATTGGTGTCGGCAAGATCGTCCGTACCCTCAGCGACGAAGAAATTACCGGCATGCATGCCAACACCGAACGTTATGTGGCGCGCGCGCAGCGCTACCGTCACCGACTGCAACGCATCGCCTGACACCCCTGCCAGCCTGACAGGGGCTTGAGTTAAGATGTGACCATCATGACCGACACCCTGAAAAAATACCTTTTTACCGACCAGCGCGTGCGTGTTGTCACCGCCTCGCTGGATCAATCCTGGCAGGACTCCCTGCAGCACGCCCAGTACCCGGAGGGCGTACGTGACCTGCTTGGCGAGCTGGTGGCTGCTGCCACGCTGCTGACGGCCAACCTGAAGCTGGATGGCTCGCTGTTGCTGCAGATCCAGGGCGACGGCGCCATTGCCCTGCTGGTGGTCGAATGCCGCAGCGATCTCTCCATACGCGCCACTGTCAAACTGCGCTCAGGACAGGCCTGGCCGCAAGGCGTAGGGCTGCAGGCGCTGCTGAACCCTGGTGGCCAGGGCCGCTTCGTCGCCGTCCTCGACCCGCGCAACAAATTGCCTGGTCAGCAAGCCTATCAGGCCGTCGTGCCGCTGATCGGTGAAAACGTGTCCGAAGTGCTGGAACACTATATGAAGTCCTCCGAGCAGCTCGACACGCGCTTGTGGCTGGCTGCCAATGACAAACGGGCAGCCGGACTGCTGATCCAGCGCCTGCCGGATCACGGTGGCACACTGGCCACCGACAGCGAATTGCCCGCAGACCAGATGGATGACACCTGGGAACGCGCCACGACGCTGGCCGGCACGCTGAGCTACCAGGAGCTGCTCAGCAACGATACCGATATCCTGATTCACCGCCTGTTCTGGGAAGAGAGCCTGCTGGAACTGCCGCCACGCAGCATCCGCTACTTCTGCCCCTGCACCCGCGAGCGTGTCGCTGGCATGCTGCGCATGCTGGGCCAGCAGGAAACCGACTCGATCATCGCAGAACAGGGCCAGATCGAAGTGCAATGCGACTTCTGCGGCAAGCCCTATGTCTTCGATGCTGTCGATACAGCAGCGCTGTTTGCCGCTCCCAGCCCGACCGGTAACGCCGACCAGGCTGACACCCGGCACTAAGCGCGGCAACGCTGTGCTTCACGCCTGATGTGTACGCCTGACGTACTTCGCCGGCCCCCTTGCGTGGCCGGCTTTCTTTTGGCGCCACACAAGCTCGCGCGCCAGGGCTTCCGCCGGCTGCACCGCCCCTCAGTAACAGCCTGGCTACCACATGCCTGTCTGAATATCTGAGTCTCTGAACGCCCGAACGCCTGAACGCCTGAACGCCTGAACGCCTGAACGCCTGAACGCCTGAACGCCACCGTAGTATTGCGACCTGACAGCTTCTTTGCAAACGCGCAGACTGGATCCGTAACCGGCCTCCCCCCTGCCCGTCCGTCATGCGCCTTCCGCATTGTCCGCCTGCGCTATCTGCCACTGCCCCTGCCCGGGCAAGCTATCCCCATTTGCCGGCACGGCCTCAGTCCCAAGCGGGCAGCGCCATGGCGGAATCCTCCCTGGCGCTTGTGATACTAGGTGTCCTGACATTGGCAACGCTGGAATTCTGGCATGCCCGCAACACTGCCCAGATTGCAGAATTGGCCCTGCTCGAAGCCCTGCGCGCCGGAGCCAGCGACCATGCCAGCCCGCACGCCATGCAACAGGCCTTTGAACACGCCATGCGTGCCAGCCTGCCGGACACACCCGGCCACACGCCTGGCACTCGCTTGCACCAAAATTGGCAGCGGCGCCAATCTGCCAGCGGATTGGCGGTCTGGCGTCTGGATATCCTCAATCCCGGCCCCGCCAGCCTGGCCGACCATGCCGCCCCCGGACGCGACACGAGGGGCAATATTGCCGCGGCCCATGCCACTGCCAGCACCGCCGCTTTAGCCTTCTACTATCAGGATCTGCGCCACCAGGAACATCTGTCCCAAGGATGGCCACAAGGCAAGGGACCGACCTCCGGCCAGGATGTCTTTGAAGCCAATCTGCTGACACTAAGATTGCGCTACCTGCATCAGCCGCTCAGCGCACCCGCGCGCTGGTTCTTGCAACTGAGCCGCTCGTTAGCGCCGGATCAGGCAGACAGTGAAGGCGGGCAAATCGCCCGGGCCGGGCTCTGGCCTATCTATCGCACAGCCTCGTTGCCCATGGCATCCGAAGCCTGGCCTTGGCCGCAACGCCGGCTGCAAAGCCTGTCACCACCGGGCAACGCCCTGCCACGGCCCCCAGACAGGGACTCCGTCCAGGCGCTGCCACACGAACTGCCTGCCCCTGCAAGACCCGGCAGCCCCGAGGCGCCTGGCACACTGCCATCATCTGCCAGCCCGCCGCTTGAACACCTCCGTCCTGACAGCACCAGCCCACCCGCCACGCCCTCCCTGGAACCCGAACCACCAGCCCACGGCCTGCCCGAAGCCAGCGAGCCACTTTGCGGCGTCCTGCTCTGTTGCGCCCAATGAACACCGCCGCCCGATCGTGCCTGGCGCCACGGCCACGGCGCGGACGGCTAGGCCAGCCGCAGAATGCCCGCGCCCAAGGCAATGATCGCTGCGGCCAGCAGACGCTGGCGGCCGACATGCTCTTTCAACACCAGCGCGGAGATCAAGATACCGAACAGAATGGAAGTTTCCCTCAGGGCCGCGATCATGGCCACGGGCGCGCGCGTCATGGCCCACAAAGCCACACCATAGGACAGCAAGGTTCCCGCCCCGCCTGCCGCCCCCAGCATCCAGTTCTTCCGCGCATAGCGAAAAAATTGTCCGGCACGGACAATGACTGCCCAAACCAGCAGCGGCACCCCGGTCAGCAGAAAGATCCATAAGGTATAGGCCACTGGCGACCCGGACAGCCGTACGCCAGCGCCATCCACCAAGGTATAGCTGGCGATGACCAACGCATTGCACAGCGCCAGGCGCATGCCGTTGCCGCTTTTGCCTGTGGCGCGGGCCAGGGCCATGCTCAGCACGCCCAGGCAGATCACTGCAATGCCCAACCAGCCCGCCAGTCCGATGGCATCATGGAGAAAGACAACGCCGATACCTGCCACGATCAGCGGCGCGCTGCCCCGCATGACGGGATAGGTCTGGCTCATATCGGCAATCTGATAGGTCTTGGCCAGCAGCAGGTAATAAACAATCTGCAGGGCCGTGGACACCGCAATGAACGGCCAGCTTTCCTGTGCCGGCGGCGCCAGGAACGGCAGCACGACTGCGCCCATCAACATGGCGCTCACGGCAACCAGCACCGTCGTCAGCAAGGTGTCGGCGCCTCCTTTGACAATCGCATTCCAGGTCGCGTGACACGCGGCCGCCAGCAGCACCCAGATAAACACAGTCAAAGACATGATGATCAAGCATCCAATCCGATTCGCTTGGAAAAGGTGGTCGCCGCCCTGCCATGGCACGGCCTCCCTGCTGCGCATGCCTGCTCGGCCATGCGCCATGACAGGCGCGCCGCTGCCCCGCAAAAGAAATGCCCCTGTGAAAATCATCAGGGGCAATGTTTCGGCGCAGCGCGCAGGCCAAGATCAAACCACTTGCATCAACGCCGGCGGTTCTGCGCGGCCGTTTCCGGCCGTTTGACTTCCGGCAGCGGGGCACCATGCGGCAGGATACGAACAAATACTTCTTCCTGGCGCATCATGCTCAATTCACCCCGGGCACGTTCCTCCAGGGCTTCCGTTCCCGTGCGCAAATCACGCACTTCAGCATCCAGCGCCAGATTGCGCGCCCGCAGGCCTTCGTTGACATCCAGCTGTTCGACCAGTTGTTGCTGCAACTCATGGGTTGCAAACCAGCCCCCCTTGCCTAACCACAAGGGGTACTGGATCAACCCAACCAGAAGCAACAGTAGCAGTGCGAGCAGCCGCATGTATGTTTCCATCAAGGAAGGCTGGCGGGCACGCAAGCCCACCCGCCTTCACGGCAACGATCAGCGCAGGTTGTAGAAAGCTTCGACGCCGGGATAATACGCCACGTCCGCCAGCTCTTCTTCGATACGCAGCAGCTGGTTGTACTTGGCCATGCGGTCGGAACGCGACAGCGAACCGGTCTTGATCTGCATGGCATTGGTTGCCACGGCGATGTCGGCAATGGTGGAATCTTCGGTTTCGCCCGAACGGTGCGACACGACTGCCGTGTAGCCTGCGCGCTTGGCCATTTCGATGGCAGCGAAGGTTTCCGTCAGCGTACCGATCTGGTTGATCTTGATGAGGATCGAGTTGGCGATACCCTTGTCGATGCCTTCCTTCAGGATCTTGGTGTTGGTCACGAACAGGTCGTCGCCCACCAGCTGGACTTTCTTGCCCAGGCGCTCGGTCAGGTGCTTCCAGCCATCCCAGTCGCCTTCGGCCATGCCGTCTTCGATGGTGATGATCGGGTACTTGTCGCACCAGGTTTCCAGCAGGTCGGTGAACTGCTCGGCCGTCAGGGACACGCCACCTTCACCTTCCAGGTGGTACTTGCCGTCACGGAAGAACTCGGAGCTGGCGCAATCCAGGCCCAGGGCAACCTGGGTACCCGGCTCGTAACCGGCCTCTTCGATGGCGCGCAGAATCAGCTGGATGGCTGCTTCATGGCTTTCCACGCTGGGAGCAAAACCGCCTTCGTCGCCCACGGCCGTGGACAGGCCCTGGTCATGCAGAATTTTCTTCAGTGCATGGAATACTTCAGCGCCGATGCGCAGGGCTTCACGGAAGCTGCGGGCACCGACCGGCAGAATCATGAATTCCTGCAGATCCAGCGAGTTATTGGCATGCGCGCCGCCATTGATGATGTTCATCATCGGCACGGGCATGCTCAGCGGGCCGCTGCCACCAAAGTAGCGGTACAGAGACAGGCCGGCCTCATCAGCAGCGGCACGGGCCACGGCCATGCTGACAGCCAGCATGGCGTTAGCGCCCAGGCGCTCCTTGTTCTCGCTGCCATCCAGTTCGATCAAGGTACGGTCGATGAAAGTCTGTTCCTGGGCATCCAGGCCAATCAGCGCTTCGGAGATTTCGGTATTGACGTTCTCGACCGCGCGCAGCACGCCCTTGCCGAGGTAGCGCGACTTGTCGCCATCACGCAGTTCGATGGCTTCGCGCGAACCGGTGGATGCGCCCGACGGCACGGAAGCACGGCCCATTGCGCCGGATTCCAGCAGAACGTCACATTCGACGGTGGGATTGCCGCGCGAATCCAGAATCTCGCGGCCGATGATATCGACGATAGCACTCATTGTCTTAAAACCCCCAGATGGTTACTGATTCAGTTGTTCTTGCGTCAGGCGGCCGTCTAGGCCTGCCCGTGCGTCCTGTCCATGGCAGCCAGCGGCAACGCACCCCTGGGTGCCCTGCCGCTGCTTGTCGCCGCACGAGATGAACGCCTGAGACACCCCTGGCGCAGAACCGTGCGGACAATACCGCTCGCCTTTGCTTACTTCTCTTCAGCCTGCAGGCGTGCCTGGCGCTGGGCCTGGGCCGCACGTACATAGCCGGTGAACAGCGGATGGCCGTCGCGTGGCGTGGAGGTGAATTCCGGATGGAACTGCACGCCCAGGAACCACGGGTGATCCGGAATTTCCATGATTTCCGGCAGGTTCTCGGTCGGCGTGCGGGCGCTGATCACCAGGCCTGCCTCTTCCAGACGGGGCACATACACGTTGTTGACTTCATAGCGATGGCGATGGCGCTCGTTGACTTCGTCACCGTAGATCTTGTGCGCCAGCGTGCCGGGCTTGACCGGTACGCGTTGCGCGCCCTTGCGCATGGTGCCGCCCAGGTCGGAGTTGTCGCTGCGGCGTTCGACCTTGCCTTCGCGATCCATCCACTCGGTAATCAGCGCCACGACCGGATGCGGTGCGGAAGGATCGAATTCGGTGCTGTTGGCGCCGCCCAAGCCAGCCTTGTGGCGTGCATATTCCACCACGGCCAGCTGCATGCCCAGGCAGATGCCCAGGAACGGCACCTTGTTTTCGCGGGCATAGCGCACGGCGGCAATCTTGCCTTCCGTGCCGCGCTTGCCGAAGCCGCCCGGAACCAGAATGGCATCCAGGCCGGACAACAACTCGGCCGCACCGCGCTTTTCGATTTCTTCGGAGTCGATGTAGTCGATGATGACCTTGCTGCGCGTGTGGATGCTGGCATGCACCAGCGCCTCGCTCAGCGATTTGTAGGATTCGGTCAGATCGACATACTTGCCCACCATGCCGATGCGCACTTCCGATTCCGGATGGCGCAGCGCGTCGTTCATCGCATCCCAGGCGCTCAGATCAGCCGGCGGCGGGTTCAGATTCAGCGCATCGCACACCAGGCTATCCAGCCCCTGCTTGTGCAGCATGGCGGGAATTTCATAAATGGATTCCGCATCCCAGACGGAGATCACGGCATCCTGGGGCACGTTGGCGAACAGCGAAATCTTGGCGCGCTCTTCATCCGGAATGGGACGATCGGCGCGGCACAGCAGCGCGTTCGGATAAATGCCGATTTCGCGCAACTTCTGCACCGAATGCTGCGTAGGCTTGGTCTTCAGTTCACCGGCGGAGGGAATGAACGGCACCAGCGTCAGGTGCACAAAGGCAGCGTTGCCACGGCCCAGGCGCAGGCTCATCTGGCGCACGGCCTCCAGGAACGGCAGGGATTCGATATCCCCGACCGTACCGCCGATTTCAACAATGGCGACATCCGCATTGCCGTTGTAGGCAGCCTTGGCGCCACGCGCGATGAAATCCTGGATTTCGTTGGTGATATGTGGAATCACCTGCACGGTCTTGCCGAGGTAATCCCCGCGGCGTTCCTTGCGCAGCACCGATTCATAGATCTGGCCGGTGGTGAAATTATTCACCTTGTGCATGCGCGCAGAGATGAAGCGCTCATAGTGGCCGAGGTCAAGATCGGTCTCTGCGCCATCTTCCGTCACGAACACTTCACCGTGCTGGAACGGACTCATCGTGCCCGGATCGACGTTGATGTAGGGATCGAGCTTGAGCATCGTCACCTGCAGGCCACGCGATTCCAGGATCGCGGCCAGGGAAGCTGCAGATATGCCTTTACCAAGCGAGGACACTACCCCGCCCGTCACGAATACGTACTTGGTCATTTCAGAATACGGCCGGGGCAATCGGCCGTTGCGGTCTGGAACAGAACAGGCGGCTTGCGCCGAGCCCGCACCATCCCCAGGAACCCCGGGCACGGCCAGCCACGTCCGGGGTTCGGGTTGATAGGGATAAAGAGGAAGTTTAACTCAGCTTCCGGGCCGCTAGTGGCCCGGCTTGCAAGTTGCCCCCTGCCGGATGCCCGCGAAATCCCGCCCGCCACGCTGGCCCGGTGTCTCAGCCCGGCGGTTTGTGACGCGCGGCGCTGATGCCATCGCCCCGCCCGGATGCCGCCAGCATGGCTGGCCCCGCCCCGCAAAAGCCGCCCTCGGGCCAGGCCACAGCGCCGTCACGCCCTGTCGCAGACGGACACATACCGCCGAACCTTGTTGCCTGCACCGCAGATATGATGGAAAGGTAGCTCTGGCGCCAGGTGCAGCCCGCTTTTCAATTGGCCGCACGGCGTCACCGCGTCTCCGACCCGCCTTCTTTCCTCTACAGGAGCAACCTATGCGTTTTACTCCCCGTTACATCGCCGGCGCCGCCGTCCTGATTCCTGCCCTGGCGCTGTTGGCCGCCTGCGACAACAAGCCCAGCGCTCCCGCGCCGAGCACGCCGCCTGCGACTTCGGCACCGGCACCGGCGGCCGAAGCGCCCGCAACGACCCCGGCACCCGCCGCAGGCACGGGCACCGACGCACCGGCCGCGCCTGCTGCCGACACCCCCGCCATCGGCACCAACGAGTGGTTCGACTGGGTAGAAACCACCGCCGGCATTACCGATGGCCAGGGCCATGGTCCCGACCAGGGCTCGCAGGAATGGTGCCAGGCCGTTTCCTTCAAGGTCTATGGCAAGCAGCCTGAAACCACCGTCACCTGCGATCAGGTCTGGATGGCCGATATCGACGCCCGTCTGCGCACGAGCAAATAAGTCGCTTCCACCTGCGACAGCCAGGCTGTCGCTCACAGAAAAACACGCGCATGGGTGAACCACCCATGCGCGTGTTTTCTCGTTCTTACAGTCTTGGCTGCCCGTTTAGATCAATCCGGCAACAAGGCTTGAGTCCGCTGTTCCAGCCAGCGCAAGGTTTCGCCTTGCAACAAAGGTGCCAATCGTTGACGCACCTCGGCATGGTAGGCGTCCAGCCAGCGCAGTTCGTCCTCGCGCATGAATTCCATCGCAATGCAGCGCGTGTCGATCGGGCACAGCGTCAAGGTTTCAAACGCCAGGAAATCCCCGAACTCGGTTTCGCCTGCAGGCACGGCCAATACCAGGTTTTCTATCCTGATCCCCCACTGCCCTGGCCGATACAGACCCGGCTCATTGGATGTCACCATACCGGCCTCCAGCGGCACCGCTACCGGCGCGCGCCAGGAAATGCTTTGTGGGCCTTCGTGCACATTCAGGAAGTAGCCCACGCCATGCCCTGTACCGTGGCCGTAATCCAGGCCTTGCTCCCATAATGGCAGGCGCGCCAGGACATCCAGCGCCGTGCCGCTGACGCCTTTGGGAAAACGGGCGCGAGACAAGCCAATCATGCCTTTGAGCACCAGGGTGAAATCCCGTTTCTGCGCATCAGAAGGCTGGCCGATCGGCACCACTCGGGTGATGTCAGTGGTTCCCCCCAGATACTGGGCACCCGAGTCGATCAACAGCAGGCCGTTGCCCTTGATATCCGCATAGGCTTCTGGCAATGCGCGGTAATGCGGCATGGCGCCATTGGCGTTGAAGCCTGCTATGGTCGGAAAACTCAAGGAAACGAAATCCGGGCGGCGCATGCGCGCCGCCGTCAGCACCTCATCTACCGTCAATTCCGTGAGCGCAGCGCCTGCCGCGCATTCACGCTCGAACCAGGCAAAGAATTCGCACAGCGCCGCCCCGTCCTGTTCCATCGCACGCCGGATATGCGCCTGCTGAGCAGGCAATTTGCAGGCCTTGAACAAACGTGAGGGGTTCGCTGCTTCTATCGTCGGCAAAGACTCGGGCACACGTCGCGCCAAATCTACGACCACGCTGGCAGCATCCAACAACAAACCGCATCCGTTCAAACCGGCTATTGCTGCGGCAATCTGGTCGTACGGCCGCAACTGCACGCCAGCGCATTGCAATTGATCCGCGACTCCGGCGCCCAGGCGCGAGGCATCGACAAACAGCTGAGCCTGGCCGTCCGTACCGATCAAGGCATGCGCCAGAAAGACAGGGTTGTAATCCACATCGCTGCCGCGCAGGTTGAACAGCCAGGCGATGTCATCCAAAGTGGAAAGCAGATGCCAATCGGCACCCTGCGCCCGCATGGCATCGCGCACCCGGCCCAGCTTCTCTTCACGCGATTCGATGGCCCAAGCCAGTTCATGTTCGACCACAGGCGATGCCGGCAACGCAGGACGGTCATGCCAGGCCTGGCTGACGCCATCGAAGTCCACCTGCAAACGCCAGCCTCGCGCTGCAAGGTCTGCATCCATGCGGCGCCACAAGGACAGCGACAAAGTACGGCCATCCACCGCCAGCTGTCCCGCGCTGCACTGCTCCGCCAGCCAGTCAGCCATGCTGGGCGCGCCGCCCCCCAGACGCATCAGCGTGATGCCCGTGCCCGCCAGTTGGGCGTCAGCCTGTTCCCAATAACGGCTATCTGCCCACAGGGCCGCGGCTTGCTGGGTCACCAGCAGATTGCCCGCCGACCCGGTAAAACCGCTCAGCCATTCCCGCACCTGCCAATACCCCGGCAGGTATTCAGAGAGATGCGGATCGGAGGTCAGCACCAGCCCGGCCTGGCAATCCGCCTGGCTCAATGCTAGACGGAACGCCTCCAGGCGTTGTTGTATTGCATGTTGATTCATTGCGGCACTCTCACGTTTGCACGCACAAATCATACCCCTGCATGCCTGGTACGCCAGCCAACCCGGCACACCCTGCCGGAAAACCCGTTTATTGCGTGGGGACTTCCAGTTTCGCCGCCGTTTTTGCCTGGACTTCCTCGACCGTGACGCCAGGCGCCAGTTCCAGCAGACGCAGGCCGTCAGGCGTGACTTCCAGCACGCACAGATCCGTGATGATCAGGTCCACCACCCCTACGCCCGTCAAGGGCAGCGTGCAGGCCTGCAGCAGCTTGAGGTCTTCGCCGCCATCCTTGCGCCGCGCCACATGCTCCATCAGCACCACCACGCGCCCCACACCGGCCACCAGATCCATGGCCCCACCCATGCCCTTGACCATCTTGCCCGGAATCATCCAGTTGGCGAGATCTCCGCGTTCCGAGACCTGCATCGCGCCAAGAATCGCCAGATTGATCTTGCCGCCGCGAATCATCGCAAACGAATCCGCGGACGAAAAGAACGAGGAACCCGGCAAGGTCGTCACGGTTTGCTTGCCCGCGTTGATCAGGTCGGCATCGACCTCCTCTTCCGTCGGAAAGGGGCCGATACCCAGCAGGCCGTTTTCCGATTGCAGCCAGACTTCCATGCCGGACGGCACATGGTTGGCCACCAGCGTCGGCAGGCCGATGCCCAGGTTCACATAGAAGCCATCCTGCAATTCACGGGCAGCGCGCGCCGCCATTTCATCTCTGGTCCAAGCCATCGTGATGTCCTCCTCAGGNGCTGCGCGTCGTGCGCTGTTCAATACGTTTTTCTGGATGGGCATTGACGACGATGCGGTGCACGAAGATGCCAGGCAGGTGAATCGCATCCGGGTCCAGTTCACCGACTTCCACCAGTTCTTCCACCTCCGCCACCGTCACCCGCCCTGCCATGGCGACGTTGGGGTTAAAGTTGCGCGCCGTCTTGCGAAAAATCAGATTGCCGCTGCGGTCGGCCTTCCAGGCATGCACCAGCGCGACATCCGGCACGATGGCATGTTCCAGCACGTAGTCCTGTCCATCGAAATGCCGGATTTCCTTGCCCTGCGCCACTATGGTGCCAACCCCGGTGCGAGTGTAGAACGCCGGGATGCCAGCTCCGCCCGCACGCAGCTTTTCCGCCAGCGTGCCTTGCGGCGTGAACTCGACTTCCAGTTCTCCAGCCAGGTATTGCCGTTCAAATTCTTTGTTTTCTCCCACGTACGAGGAGATCATTTTGCGTACCTGCCGGGTGGCGAGCAACTGCCCCAGGCCCGCGCCATCGACACCGGCGTTGTTGCTCACGCAGGTCAAGCCGCTGACGCCGCTGTCCCGCAGCGCTGCGATCAGCGCTTCGGGAATGCCGCACAGACCGAAGCCCCCCACCCCGATGGTCTGGCCGTCTGCCACGATGCCATCCAGCGCCTGCGCGGCGCTTCGATAGACTTTATCCATTGATTGCTGCTCCTTACTGGCCTTGAGACTGCACGACAACAAAGCCTGCCTCAGGCGCCAGCGAGTTCTGGACGCAAGGCCCGGCTAGGTCAAGAAGGTGTTCTAAAGAATTACCGGTAATTAGAAGGCCGCGCCGTTCGCATGAGGCGCTGTCGGCTTGCCCTACAATCCCGCCCATCATACTTCGAGTTCCAGCAAGGAAAACCATTAGCTATGTCGCAATTGTCTCAACGCGAATCCATGGAATATGACGTGGTGATCGTCGGCGGCGGGCCCGCCGGCCTGTCTGCCGCGATCCGTCTGAAACAGTTGGCCGCCCAGGCCGGCAGCGAGCTGAGCGTCTGTGTGCTGGAGAAGGGCGCGGAGTTGGGCGCGCATACTTTGTCGGGCGCCATCATGGATCCGCGCGCGTTGAGCGAGTTGTTGCCGGATTGGCGCGAGCGCGGCGCCCCGCTGGAGGTGCCGGTGACGGAGGATCGCTTTCTGTTCCTGACACCCGGCAAGGCGTTGCGTACGCCGGATTGGCTGTTGCCGTCCTGTTTCCACAATGAGGGCAATTTCATTGTTCGCCTGGGCTATGTGGTGCGCTGGCTGGGCGAGCAGGCCGAGGCGTTGGGCGTGGATATTTTCCCGGGTTTTGCCGCCGTGGAGGTGCTGTATGACGAGCAAGGCGCGGTGCGGGGGGTGGCGACGGGCGATATGGGCGTGGCCCGCGATGGCAGCCATACGGCGAATTATCAGCCGGGGATGGAGTTGCTGGCGCGTTATACGGTGTTTGCCGAGGGCGCCCGCGGCCAGTTGGGCCGTGAGTTGATCGAGCGTTTCGGGCTGGATGCCGGGCGTGATCCGCAGAGTTACGGGATCGGGATCAAGGAGTTCTGGGAGGTGGATCCGGCGCAGTCGCGCCCCGGGNTGGCGATTCATACCAGTGGCTGGCCTTTGGATAGCAAGACGTATGGCGGTACGTTTTTGTATCACCTGAATGACAATCAGGTGGCGCTGGGGATGGTGGTAGGCTTGGATTATCGTAATCCGTGGCTGTCGCCGTTCGAGGAGTTCCAGCGTTTCAAGACGCATCCGGCGATCCGGCCGATGTTGGAGGGCGGGAAGCGTTTGGCGTATGGCGCCCGGGCGATTACGGCTGGCGGTTTGTTGTCTTTGCCGCAGCTGGATTTTCCCGGNGGGGTGTTGGTGGGCTGTGAGGCCGGGTTTATGAATGCGTCACGGATCAAGGGGAGCCATGCGGCGATCAAGTCCGGGATGTTGGCAGCGGAGTCGATTCATGCCGCGTTGTCCGAGGGGCGCGGGCAGGATGCCTTGGCCAGTTATGGCGAGGCGTTCCAGGCGTCCTGGCTGTATGAGGAGTTGAACCGGGCGCGCAATTTCAAGCAGT